>DKQZ01000070.1 GCA_002471975.1 Dialister sp. UBA7295
TCGCAACCGGCACAGGCCTGACTATGACCGGTGAAAAATTCCTCCGTCTCCAGACCATCGAAATCATCTGCCTCGGCCTCGTTGCATTCGCAGCAGGCACCGCAGGCGGCGTGGCATTTGGCCAGATCATGAGAATTGTATCCGGCAACAAGATCAACCCGCTGATCGGCTCCGCAGGCGTATCTGCCGTTCCGATGGCTGCCCGTGTATCCCAGGTTGTCGGCCTGAAGGATAACCCGTCCAACTACCTGCTGATGCAGGCCATGGGCCCGAACGTAGCAGGCGTCATTGGTACCGCAGTAGCAGCAGGCACCATGCTGGCTCAGTTCGGAGGCTGATTCTTAGTCTCACGGCAATAAAAAAACATCCTCTTCGGAGGATGTTTTTTTATTGCCTGTTTGAGAGATAGATGGGTTGAGTCAGCTGCAGTATTCGGGTCTTAGCCTCACCACGGCATGCCGCTTTTTAGACTATTCCGAGATTTCGGGGTGCGGGATGCGGGGTGCGGGAAGGTGGCGCCGCTGGTGCGGCGCAAATTTTTTATGGGGACTTTGCACAGGCGGGGTGAAAGCTCATTAGCAGTGGAAACCCGCCGAAGGCCGTGCGCGGAGCGCACTATAAAAAATTGGTTTGCGGCAGCAAACCATATCCTTCACTGATCACTTTACACTTACCACTTGGTGCCCGCTCTTAAGTCACAAATTGTTTAAGATGAAATAGGACAAACAAAAATCCCCGCTTTCGGGCAGGGGGAAAAGATCCGCATGGATTTCGAGTCAATCGGCTGCAGGGACTGTGGCCTGTACACGCAGGGACGGAGCTGCCGTATGACGGAGGTGGCCGAGCAGTTTGTCATGTCGTGAATCAAACCGTTTCGGATTGTATTTCCTGCCTTCTGGCGGGGATTTTTATTTGTTTCTTTGTATTGCTGCCGGCGGGCAATGGAAGCGGGGAAAATCATCCGGTCCGTCCTTCCGCCTGTTTCGATCGATACTGTACATTCAGGTTCCTGAAGGATTTCCCGGGGGCCCTTTCTCCTGCCTCCGACTATATAGTACAAAAAGTTGATTTTATTTTTACTTTTTTATTATTAAATATTTTTATGTGAGTTGTTCAGAGCCATTTATATGAGCTTTATCCGAGTGGCAGGAGATAAGTGATAAGTGGTAAGCGAAGGTTGCGGCCCTGATGGGCCGCAAATTATTTATGGGGACTTTGCACAGGTGGGGTGAAAGCTCATTAGCACTGATTGAACGCCAAAGGCCGTGCGCGATAGCGCACTATAAAAAATTGGTTTGCGAAAGCAAACCATATCCTTCACTTACCACTTATCACTTAACACTGCCCACTTTTTCTGCAATGTTGACCCGGGATATGCGAAATCCGGAATCTATACCATATATGACAATAGCGTTATAATATAATTATAAGAATTCCCGAAAGGAGGCGTTATGATGAATATAAGAAGCAAAGCTCTGGGGACTCTGCTTCTGGCCCTGCTGCTGACGGGGGGAGTATTTCCCTCGCATGCGGCGGATATGAAGCCATCGGTGAAGGCGGAAGCTTTTGTTGCGGAGAAATCGAATCCTTCCAAACCGGAAGAGACTGTTTCTTCAGCAGCAGATGCGGATAGTACGGCAGCGGTGGAAGAAAAAACGGCCGCTGAGGAAGAAAAACCGGCAGTGAAAAAGCCGCAGGTGGATCCGCTGGCAGGACGCAGTGAAAAACTGGTTAAAGAGTTCTACCTCACTGACGGCGGTACCTATGACAAGGTAACGGAAATCATGGAAGGGCTCAATCCGGAGCTCACCGGTCTTCCGGCCGATAAGAATGCGTACTACCTTCGCATAGACAAGAAGCTGACGGATAAATATTTCCGCCGCGTCCGCGCTTATGATGAGACGTCCCATGAGCAGATCGGGGATTACTTCGTAGCCAGGGATAAGACTTCCGTATGGCGCATGGACGGCGAAGAACCGGGCATGATTTACGGGAGTGCAGAGAAACTTCTGAAGAAGAGCCGGCTGGTGGTCTATCCGAAGTATCTGGCTCTGGGCAGCAAGGGCGTCGTCCGTCTGCTGACGCCGGGTAATGTGCCTTTTACGGTCAGTGCCAAAAGTATGAACGAGGCCATTGCCACCATCGGCAGCGAAAATTCCGTGGAACCGGTGGCTGCAGGCAAGGCGGCTATCATGGTGGACTATACCCTGGGCGACCAGAAGGGGACAGCTGTCCGGGAAGTCAATGTGGTGACCAAAGAGCAGCTGCAGCAGATGATTTATGATGCCTATGTCACCCGCATCTATATGGAACGGATGATGTGGTACGATGATTTCTGGGGCTGGCCATACTGGGGCGGCTGGTACGGCTACCGCCGTCACCCGGGACCACCGCCGAGAAGAGGCCACAGGCCCCCGCCGCCTCGTGACGGCCATGGCCACAGGCCCCCGCCCGGTGGACACAGACCACCGCCGAAGAAATAAAGAATCTGTGGGCTGGCAGGAATTTACTGTTTTTTAAAATCGGGGGAAAGGGGTAAGGGAAAAGGGGAAAGGGAAGGATATGGTTTTCCTTCGGAAAACCAATTTTATATAGTGCGCTTCGCGCACGGCCTTCGGCGGGCTGCTACTGCTGACGAGCTTTTATTCTCGCCTGCGCAAAGTCCCCGTATATTCTCGCGCCGCATCAGCGGCGCCACCTTCCCTTTTCCCTTACCCCGTATCCCTTACCCCTGTTTCTTCCCCCTCGCCTGTCTAAAAATTGCTTGCTTTATCCTTTGAATCTTGATAAACTATAGACTGTATAAGGAGAGTATGACCATGCAGTTAATAGATTTATCTGATGTGAAAGATTTCCATGCAGGACGGTTCCTGCTGTTCTGGCTGATTGCTTCCATTGTGGCTGTCATTGTGGCTTACAGTATCGGTCAGGAAAACAAGCATAAATGGTTCCGCCAGAGAAGCACGAACGGTATTTTTGAAAGGCGCGGCGTATTTGGCAACCTGAGCCTTCTGGGCGTCCCCACATCCATTCCGGGACTCCTCATTACGATTGGAATTTTCGCAGCTTCCGGACTCATCTGGGCGCTTCTCGTATTTGCAGTCCTTCCGATTTTCGGAATCAATCTGTAATCAAATGAATAATCCCTTTCCTGCGGATGGCACGGGGGCAGGAAATAAAAGGACAGACCTGGCATTGAAAAATGTCAGGTCTTTTTTTAAAAATAGAAATAGTGATAAGTGAGTAGTGGTAAGTGATCAGTGGCGGTGGCGCCGCTTTCGCGGCGCAAGTATTTATAGAGCTTTCCCTTCAATGAGGCCAGAGGCCGTGCGCGAAGCGCACTATATAAAATTGGTTTCCGCAGGAAACCATATCCGCCCCGACAGCCCCGACACTCCCGATATGCCCGACATTCCCGATTCAAAAGCTTATCCGCTATAATGCTCATCTTTATTTTATATACTATATGAAGATTTTATTCCCAACAGGAGGTACACATGACAGTCTGGGAAAGTATTGCAAAGGAATTATTCAGCGGGGTCCTCGGCATGGGGGATCCTCTGGTATGGGTGATGATGGCCATCGGGGCCATTCTCATCTGGCTGGGGGTGAAGAAGGATTATGAACCGGTGCTGCTCTTCCCTATGGGTGTGGGCTGCATCCTGGCGAATATTCCCGGTCATTTCGCAGTGATCCCCACGTCGGGCGGGGAACCGGGTTTCCTTTCCGTCCTCTATCAGGCAGGGATTGCCAATGAACTTTTCCCGGTGCTCATCTTTATCGGTGTAGGGGCCATGTGTGAATTCGATCCATTAATCCGTGCGCCCTATGTCATGATTTTTGCGGCAGCTGCCCATTTCGGCATCTTTGCGGCCACCCTGGCGGCAGCCATGGTGGGATTCCCCTTCAATGAAGCTGCATCCATCGGCATCATCGGCGCAGCTGACGGGCCCACCACCATTTTCGTAGCTCAGAAATTTGCGACGAACCTCCTGGCGCCCCTTACGGTAACCGCCTTCTGCTATATGTCTCTGGTGCCCATTATCCAGCCGCCTATCGTGAAGCTTCTCACCACAAAGCATGAAAGGCGGATCCGCATGGCTTACCGGGAGGAAAAACCGGTATCGAAGACGGCTCTTTTCCTTTTCCCCCTGATGATTGTAGTCATTGCCGGGATTCTGGCGCCTATTTCTGTACCCTTAATCGGTGCCCTCATGTTTGGCAACCTTCTCAAAGTGTCCGGAGTGACCGAATCCCTTTCGGATACGGCCCAGAATGAACTGTCCAACCTGACTACCCTGCTTCTTGGAATTACGGTAGGCGGGACTATGACGGCTGAAAATATCCTCACCCTGGATGTATTGAAAATCCTCTGCCTCGGAGCGATTGCCTTTGTTTTCGATACAGTGGGAGGCCTGGTTTTTGCAAAAATCGCCAACCTTTTCCTCACGAAGAAAATCAATCCCATGATTGGCGCCTGCGGTATTTCCGCATTCCCCATGTCCGGCCGTCTCATTGCAAAGATGGCTCTCAAGGAAGACCATACGAACTACATCATCCAGCATGCCATGGGCGTCAATGTGGCAGGCCAGGTGGCATCGGTGGTAGCCGGCGGTCTCGTGCTGGCTCTCATTCCCGTATTAATGTAAGGAGGAAATTATGTCCAGCGTAGAATCTGCTTTAACCATGATGGTCATCGCCTATCCTCTTCTTTTCGTAGTGATGGCTCTCTTTGCGGGGCTGACTTATCTGCTCAATAAGGCGTTTCCGAAAGATTGAAAGTTGGAAATAGTGGTAAGTGATAAGTGGTAAGTGAAGGTGGGCGCCTGTGAAATAAATGGGCGCCCTTTTTTATATTTAAATTGGTTGACAGCTAACAACTAACGGCTAATCACTTATCACTAACATCTTCCCCATCCTTTTCTTTATCATGCTATAATAGTACTGTAAAAATCACCAAAGGAGGACATACTCATGAAAGAACCATACAGCAGAACGAAGTCCGTGTGGCAGCGGATGAACCAGACTGAAAGAAAGGCGGTCATGGCTTACGGAGAAAAGTACAAAGCTTTCCTCGATACGGCCCGGACCGAACGGCTCGCAGTCACTGAAATCCTGCGTCAGGCGGAAGAAAAAGGTTTCAAGCCCCTTTATGAAATGAAAGAATTGAAGCCGGGCGATAAAGTTTACTGGAACCAGAAGGGGAAATCCGTCATTCTGGCAGTCATCGGGGAAGAACCGGTACATGAAGGAATCAAAATCGTAGGCTCCCACATCGATTCGCCCAGACTTGACCTCAAGGCCAATCCGGTGCGTGAGGCAGAAGGAGTCGTTTATTTCCGCACCCATTATTATGGGGGAATCAAGAAATACCAGTGGCCTACCATCCCTCTGGCCTTAATCGGCGTGATTTTCAGGAAAGACGGCACAAAAGTAGAAATCAATGTGGGCATGAAAGAAGAGGACCCCATATTCTATATTTCCGACCTTCTCATCCATATGGCCCAGGACCAGATGAAGAAACCTCTGGCAGAAGGCATCACCGGCGAACAGCTGCAGGCCATTGCCTGGACGAATATCGAAGGCAAGGCCAAAGCAAAAGAACTGTTCATGAAATTCCTGAAAGAAACCTATGGAATTGAAGAAGAAGACTTTGCAACGGCCGAGCTGGAACTGGTACCGGCCACAAAGAGCAGGGACGTGGGCTTCGACCGGTCCCTCATCGCTTCCTACGGACAGGATGACCGGGTCTGCTCCTATGCAAACCTGGCAGCCATTCTCGATGCCAGACCGGGCGTAAAGACCCAGGCGGCCCTCCTTACGGATAAGGAGGAAATCGGATCCTATGGAAATACGGGCATGGAATCTTCCTATTTCGTCAAATTCGTCATGAAAATGCTCGCCCTCCAGGGACAGAATTCAATTCTTGACTTCTATGAAACGATGGAAAACAGCGAAATGCTTTCCGCAGACGTGAACTCCTGCCTGGACCCCATGTTCCCCGAAGTTTCCGAAAGGGACAATGCTTCCTTCCTGGGCTATGGCGTAAACCTGACGAAATATGGCGGATCCCGAGGCAAGGGCGGCAGCAATGATGCCAATGCGGAATTCCTCCAGAAAATCAGGACCATTTTCGACGAGGCCGGTGTGTGCTGGCAGATCGGGGAACTGGGCAAAGTCGATCAGGGCGGCGGCGGAACCATTGCCTTCATGATGGCCGACTGGGGCGCAGAAGTGGTCGACTGCGGGACGGCCATGCTCTCCATGCATTCTCCCTATGACCTGCTCTCCAAAGCCGATGCCTATGAGACATATCTGGCGTACAAGGCATTTTTTGAAAGCAAGTAATGAGTCAAATATATAATCGTTCATCGTGATTCGTTGTTCGTTCTTCGTAAAAGCAGCGCCCCATTTGGGGCGCTATTTTTGTATGTGGGTCGCTGCACAGGCGGGTTATGGAAAAGCGGTAAGTGATAGTGGCAGGCATCCGAAAGGAGGCCCGCTTTTTTTTATAGGGGAAACAGGGAGCTGATGGATAGGGAATCGGTTTGGCCGGGACCTGTTCATGGGCAGAACGGAGATTTAATGAATTTCTAATGATACAAATCGCATTTTTTTTCTACTATATGTATAGAGAGCAAAAAAAGCGAGGCCTCGGGCAGAGGTCCTTCAGAATCCGCTGAGCGCTTAAAAATTTAATGCGGACCGGGACCAATGCTCACGTGCTTTTTGAGCTTTCATCCTCGAGGAATCCATATTTCCAGATTGTTAAAACAAAACAAGTCCTCCCCTTTCAAAAAAATGAGAAAACGAACAACCGGCCCCTCCGCGCCCCTTACTGTTACTCACGAGGCATTGCGCTTTCGATGATAAGTCATGATCCGGAATTCCGGGATCTCGGATATTCTCCATTCCATATACGGGAGGACCTGTTTTCGTGCCCGAAAGCCGTCTGTCACATTGTGGCAGGCGGCTTTTTTTATCTGGTTATCAGTTAGCAGTTCTCAGTGATCAGTAAAAGCGGCCCGCATCAAAATAGGGAAGCGGGCAGATTTTATATGCAGCTGTCAGAACTGTATAGCCATAATTCTGATAACTATGAACTGATAACTTTTATTCAAAGGCCCTTCACGATTGATGTTTCCTGCAGTTTTGCATAAACGGCATAAATTGCCAACTCCAAATTTCCGTGTTATACTTTTACCAATACCATCGATGAAAAGGGCGAGGCCCTGATGGAGGATAGTAGTCTGGGAGGATTATTGACATATGAATACTGAGAACAAGGAAGTTCGACTGGAGGATGTGGCGGCCACCAGGGCAGCGCTGGATGAAAAAGCGCAGAAAATGCTGGAGGATAAGGACGCCGATTCCCGTATGAGGATCTACGACGGACCTATGAAAATGGTGATCGTAGTCCTTTTGTGTGTCTGGACGGCGTTCCAGCTTTATTTCACGACTCTGGGCGCCATCAGCGCGGTGAATCTGCGTGCCATTCACTGTATCTTCCTTTTGCTTTTTACGTTTCTGCTTTTTCCGACTTATAAGAAGGAAAGAAGACATCGGAAACTGCCGCCCCTCTGGGACTGGCTTTTCATTGCGGGCTCCGTAGGGTCCTACCTGTACCTCATTTTCAATTTCACCCGCATTGCCCAGACGGGGGGCCGTATTTCTTCGATGGAAATAGGAATCGCTTTCGTGGCTCTGGTCTGTGTCTTTGAAGCGGCAAGGCGGGCTTCGGGAAATCTGGCCATCCTGGCCGGCATATTCCTGGCCTACAACTGGTTTGGCGCCTACCTTCCGGGGTATCTGGGCCATAACGGGTTCACTTTGAAGCGTGTCCTCATCACCCAGTTCTGGGGGACCCAGGGGCTCCTTGGTACCGGGATCGGCGTATCGGCGACTTATATTTTCCTCTTCGTCGTATTTGGCGCCTTTTTGAAATACAGCGGATTTTCTCATTTCATTAACGACTTTTCCCTGACCCTCGTAGGCCGGACTTCCGGCGGCCCTGCCAAAGTGGCTGTCATTGCTTCAGGCCTCATGGGGATGATCAATGGTTCTGCCATTGCCAATGTAGCAACGACGGGGACCATTACGATTCCTCTTATGAAACGGACAGGGTATAAAAAGGAATTTGCGGGAGCCGTGGAAGCGGTGGCTTCTACGGGCGGACAGTTCACCCCGCCTATTATGGGGGCTGTGGGCTTCGTGATGGCGGAATTCCTGAATCTGTCCTATACTTACGTCGCTCTGGCTTCGGTCACTCCGGCCCTTCTCTACTATATCGGCCTTCTGCTGGCCGTCCATTTCGAAGCAAAGCGGCTGGGGCTTTCCGGTATTTCCAGGGAAAATATCCCGGACGCCATGAAGGTCATTAAGGAACAGGGCCATCTGGTGCTGCCTCTCATCAGCCTCATCGGGCTCATGTTCATGGGATTCACGCCCCTCTATGCGGCAGTCATTTCCATTTTCGTCACCATCGGCGCCAGCTGGCTTCGGAAGGATACCCGCATGGGACCGGACAAGATTCTGGAAGCCATCGTGGAAGGGTCAAAGAGTGCTATTTCCGTAGGCGTCTGCTGCGTCATTATCGGTGTCATCATCGGTACCGTTACATTGACTTCCCTGGGTCTCAATATGGGCTACCTCATCCTTTCCGTAGTCAATGGCGGAAGCATTTACCTTGCCGGATTCCTGGTCATGATCATGTCTGCCATCCTTGGCATGGGTGTCCCCGGAGTAGCTGCCTACGTCATCGTCCAGGCTGTGGCTGTTCCGGTTTTGATCAAAGCAGGAGCCATGCCCCTCATCGCTCATCTTTTCTGCCTCATTTATGCATGCCTTTCCAATATTACCCCGCCCGTCGCCATGTCTGCCTATGTGGCTTCGGGGATTGCAGATTCGGACCAGACAAAAACCGGTCTCTGGGCCGTCCGCCTGGGACTCATCGGTTTCATCATTCCATTCTTCTTCCTGGATAACCCGATCCTTCTGATCGGCGTCGATAAATCGGCAACTCTCGCTATGACCGGCTGGGCCGTCTTTACGGCCATGATTGGGACCTTTGCCCTCGTGGCGGGCCTGGAAGGCTGGATTCTCAGGAAATGCGGTATCATCGAAAGGCTCATCCTCATCGCAGCCTCCCCATTCCTGCTGCTCCCCGGCGCATTCACCGATGCCATCGGGGCAGGACTCATCATTCTCGTATGCGCTTATCAGTGGATGAGAAATAAGAAAGAGACTTCTGCGGCCTGAATGGATGGAGTCATTTGGGCTGAATCGTGATCCGTGGTCCGTGGAAAGGGCTGTACAATAATTACACAATATGTGGGAATGCCAGAAGTGATAAAGTTATCAGTTATCAGTTCATAGTGATCAGTGAAGGAGGCCCGCATCAAATTGGATAGCGGGCCATTTTATACACAATTCTCATAGAAATTGTTTAAATCCTTATATAAAAGGGCCGCTCTCCTATAAAAAGGCGGCCACCACAACTGTGAACTGATAACTAATAACTGATAACTATCTTCCCTAAAGCTTTTAAATAATGATTTTTATTTTTGTACATCCCCATATAGTGCGCTTCGCGCACTCTTCGGCGCTCTATCGGCGCTGATGCGCTTTCATCCCCGCCTGTGCACATTTCCCATAGATAATTTGCGGCCCATCAGGGCCGCCACCTTCCCGATATTCCCGAAACGACCCCCGACAGCCCTGACACTCCCGATTCAAAAGTTATAGCTTAAGATGTAAGAGAAAGTTATATTTCCAGATTCAACAGGATAAAATCCTCAGCGAGGAATTTATTATAGAACCCAGTAGTGTTGCAGTATAGGAGGAACAATATGAAAAACTGGAAAAAGGCATTAGCAGTATCCATGGCGGCCATGATGATGGCAGGCGCTTTTGCAGGCTGCGGCGGCGGAGAGAAAAAAGCTGCCGCTTCGAGTGCGGAGGCAAAACCGGCAGCAGGCCAGACTCTGAAGATCAATTTCCCGACAGCCGGCGCTTCCGGCGCTCTCTATGCCGTAGGTGCAGCTATTACGAATATGTGGTCCAATAACGTTCCCGGCGTCCAGGCTTCCAGCCAGGCTTCCGCCGGCGGCATTGCCAACCTGACCATGGTTTCCGAAGGGGAAGCCCAGGTTTCTATCGCGATCGCCAGCAACGTGTATCAGTGCTACAAAGGTCTGGACACTTTCAAGGATCATGCCTATCCGGACCTGAAAGTCATCGGCGGCCTCTATCTGAACCCGAATCAGGTCGTAGCCAGCGCCAATTCCGGCATTGAAAATATCCAGGATATCAAGGGTAAGCACTTTGCCGTCGCTTCTGCCGGTTCTTCCGTATACAATGAAGCCGATACCCATCTGACCGCAACAGGCATGAAATTCCCCGATGACATCAAGGCAGAATACATCACCTTCGGCGATGCGGCCGATATGCTCCAGAATGGGACCATCGATGGCGCATGGATCATGTCCGGTGCTCCCGCTTCGGCAGTCACCCAGGCTTTGACCAGCGGTTCTCATCTCGTTCCGATTGATGATGCCCTCCTCGCCAAACTGAAAGCGCAGCATCCCTGGTACACCGGATTCACCATCAAAGCCGGTACCTATCCGAACCAGGATAAAGACGTGAAGACTTCTGCCATTAAAATGGTCATGTTCTGCCGCGGAGACCTTCCGGAAGACAAAGTCTATGAAATGACCAAAGCCCTCTGGACCCATATGGAAGAACTGGGACAGGCCCAGAAGAACCTGAAAGGCCTGAAGGCTGAAAATGCGGTGAAGGATATCGCAGGAGTTCCGCTCCATCCGGGCGCTGAAAAGTACTATAAGGAAATTGGGGTACTGAAGTAATTTGAGTCTTTTGGTAGTTACTGTGTCCTGAGTCAGCTGCGGTTTTCGGGAGTCAGCCCTGAAAGGGGCATGGCCCGATATAGACAATCTCGAAATTTCGGGGTTCGGGGCTCGGGGTGCGGGAAGGTGGCGGGCGTCAGAAATGATGGCCCGCCATTTTATATGGGGAGTTTGAGTCTTCTGGTAGTTACTGTGTCCTGAGTCAGTAACGGTATTCGTGGGTTAGCCTCACCGCGGCACGCCCCTGTTGAGTCTTTACCGAAGTTTCGTGATTCGTGATTCGTGGTTCGTGAAGGTGGCAGCGCTGATGCGCTGCCATTTTTTTATGGGTCGTTTGAGGCTTTTGGCAGTTACTGTGTCCTGAGTCAGATGCGGTATTCGGGAGTCAGCCCTGAAAGGGGCATGGCCCGATATAGACAATCTCGAGATTTCGGGGTGCGGGATGCGGGGTGCGGGAAGGTGGCGGCGCTGATGCGCCGCCGATTTTTTTATGGGGAATCTGCACAGGCGGGGGATGATGATAGTGATGGCCGGAGGATGAAAAGGAAACTGGAAGGTAGTATGGCCTTTGAATCGGGGGTCTCGGGAATGATCGGGGCTGTCGGGGTTGTCGGGAAGGTGTTGCCGCTGATGCGGCAACGAAGTATATATGGGGAATGTAAAATCAAAGACGGGAGCGGGATGCGGGATGCGGGAAGGATATGGTCCGCTGCGCGGACCAATCTTATGAAGTCGGCTTCGCCGACGGTCTTTGGCTCTCACTGAGGAAAAGACGGATTTGGGACTTGGGATTTCGGATTTCGGGGAGGTGGCGTTGCTGATGCAGCGCTGATTTTTTATGAGGAATGTAAAATAAAAGACGGGGAGCGGGGTGCGGGAAGGATATGGTCCGCTCTGCGGACCAATCTTATATAGTCGGCTTCGCCGACCCTTTGTCTCTCACTTGACCTGGAAGAACGGATTTGGGACTTCGGATTTCGGGAAGGATATGGTCTGCTGCTGATTGATTGGCACAGGAACGAAGATAAACGTCGGCATGCTATCGTTCAAGCCCTCCCAGGCTTGGGAGGGTGGCGCCGAAGGCGACGGGTGGGTCGTACTACAGATACAAGTCGAAAATGAGATAAAGGGCAGGCCTTTATCCGGGAGCCCCGGTGCCGTCGGTGTGAGGAGAAATTCACTTCCATTGAAGGAATAGCAGGGAAGGCATATCGAGAATTCAATTTCAGTCATGAGGCTCTTCAGGAAGCGAAGATTGGAAATCAAAAAGTAAAAAGATTGCGGCCCGCCAGGGCCGCAATCTTCACTTATCACTGACCACTATTTCCACATAAAAAAGCGCTCCCGAAGGAGCGCATAGTCAGGAATCGACTTACTTAATAACCGTCCCTTTTGTATCCTTGATGAAGAAGAATACGTTTACCGCGGCGGCGAGATAAATGCAGGAGAGGAGGGCGAAGGCTGCCGAAAATCCATGATGCTGGGCAAGGGTCCCGATGATGACGGGGGCAAATCCGCCTACGGCGCGGCCCGTATTGAAGATGAAATTCTGGGCCGTAGACCTGGCGTCGGTGGTATAGTTCTCAGAAAGAAGAGTGCCGTAGCCGGCCATCATGCCATTGCAGAAAAAGCCCAGGAAGGCACCCCCGAAGAGAAGGGCCATGGGGTTTCCCAGATTGACGTAGACATAAACCATTCCGGCAGCACCGAAGTAGAAAAGAATGTAGGGAACTTTGCGGCCCAGTTTGTCGCAGAGGTATCCGAAAATGTAAATGCCTGCAATCATGCCGATGACGGTGACGATCATCCAGCCGGACATGGATTTGGTGGTGAGGCCGTGTTCCTTGAGGAGAATCATGGGGAGCCATACCATAATGCCGTAGTAACCGAAATTCTGCACCGAAGTCATGATGGTGAGGGAAATGGTAGTGACGGTCTTTTCACCGAAGAGATGGGCGAGGGGGAATTTCCCTGCTTCTTTCAGTTCTGCTTCTTCTTCAGTCGTCAGCTTTTCACCCGATGCTTTTCTTGCTTTCAGCACTTTTTTCAGCTCATGGCGCTTCACCCACATGGGCGGTTCCTTGATTCCACGCCTTGCCCAGGCTGCAAGGAGGGCCGGCACGACACCGACAAGGAAAAGGCCCCGCCATCCCCATTCGGGGAGGACAAAAGCGGCTAGAATAGCTGCCAGGACGGCTCCTGCCTGCCAGCCCATAGCCACTCCGGCAGTGGCCCGGGCTCTTTTGTAAGCCGGCCAGGTCTCGGCGACCAGAGTCATACCAATGCCGTATTCCCCGCCCAGACCCAGACCGGCAAGGAACCGGAGAATATCGAGATGGATGGCATTATCCGCAAAGGCGCAGGCGCCGGTGAAAATGGAGAAAATGATGATGGTCAGGGAAAACGTGTGAACCCGTCCGTAATAGTCCGCAAAGACACCGAAAAGGTAGCCCCCCAGCACCGTACCGATCAGGGTATAGGTGGCGATGAGTCCCCCTTCCCCAAGGGTCAGTCCGAATTCACTGACAATGGCGGCCATGGCAAAAGACAGGATGAGCACATCCAGCCCGTCCATGGCATACCCGATGATGGAAGCCCACATAACCTTCCACCGTTCGCTCCGGGTGACTCCCGTTTCCTCAAATTCCATTTCTTCCAGGGACTTCTTTTTTCCGGCATGGTTCCTCCTTTGGAAATACGCAAATGCATAAATTGTCTCATTATATAATGATTTGCAGGATTTGAAAAGGCTTTTGGAGAGAAAAACGGATTTGGGATTTCGGATTTGGGATTTCGGGAAGGCGGCGGCCTTTGGCCGCGGGGGTTATATGGGAAATGCAAAATAAAAGACGGGGAGCGGGATGCGGGGAGCGGGGTGCGGGAAGGATATGGTCCGCTGCGCGGACCAATCTTATGAAGTCGGCTTCGCCGACGGCCTTTGGCTCTCACTGAGGGGAAAAGACGGATTTGAGATTGTGGACAGGCAGCCGGGCGGTCGAGCGTCCCCTGCGGGGGAAGCTCCTGAGCGTAGTGAAGGAGAAGGGGGCCAATCGATTCGAAGAATCGATGATTGTGACTATCGTGAACCCCGAAACGAATCCCGATAGTCCCGAAACAAAAGGTTTTAAACGCATAGCTGCCTTACAAATTTTAAGTTATCGAAAAGACGTACATCTTTTGAATCGGGAATGTTCGGGAATCTCGGGGATGATCGGGGTTGTCGGGAAGGTGGCGAGCATCAAATTTATAAAGCCCGCCCTTTTATATTTTGATTTTTGGCCTCGATCGTTTCCTGAAGATGAAAGTTAGCATATAAAATTCTGCGGCGCCCATTTACTGCTGCGCCGCACCATCCCGAGATCCCCGGGAACCCCGAAACGAATCCCGAGATCCCCGAAACAAAGGGCTTTCCTTCATCCGGTTTCCTTATGAACTTTAAGTTTCAGCTGACAGTTAAGGATTGTCAGTTTTTTATTTCCAACGTTTCATGGATGTTGTCGGTCTTTCCTTTTCATACATAAAAGAAAAGTAGTATAATTTAAATAGCTATTTGCAGGAGGTGACAGGCATGAAGAGGATTACGGGGATTGGTCGTTATTTCAGCATGCCTGTCTTTATCATATGCTGCCTCATTACGGCCCTTTTTTCCTACGTCATTTACGGACAGATGGAAGAAGGGGGAAGGGAGATGCTCACGAAGTCCGCCCGGATGCGGCTGGACAGGATGGGAGAGGCCATTGACCGGTATTTTGCGGTGTCCGAGGCGTTCAGGCAGAAAATCGAAAAGAGTGAAGGAAAGGAATATCCCGGGAAGGATGAGGCGAAGGCTCTTATTTCCACCGGCGTTTCCATCAGGAGTATCCAGCTGGTGCCGGAAGAGGGAAAACCGGTTTACTATGCGGACAGGGGCGGCATTTTCCTCTTTGGCGAAATGGCAGACAATCCTTTGAAGGATGCCATGGATGATGCCCGGTTCAAGCACCGTTTCAACCTGAAGACCGGGGTGAAAATTTCTGAAAATGAAATGGGCATGGTGGGCATCCTTCCCGTTTATTTCCATGAGGCCAGCAATGAGCAGACCCTCTGGGGCTATGTACTCCTGGTGGCAGACAGCGATAGTTTCCTGAAGGCCCTGGATTTCACGGATCTGGCCGGTGAGAGCATCCTGTGCGGCCTCACGCAGCAGAATGGGTCAATCACGAAGGAAGTCTTCCGAAATGGGGATTACTCTCACGATCCGGTCCGGGTTTCCCGGGATATTTATGGGGACCTCTGGACGCTTTATCTTCGCCCCGAAGTGCCCTGGGTGAACCCATGGGTCATGATCCTCATCGGCTGGGCGGGACTTCTTACGGCCTTCGTCACGGCGTCCCTGGTCCGCCGTATTTCCAATCTTCATGAAGAAGGAAACAGGGATAAGCTGACCGGCGTTTACAATCGGAATGGCGGGGATCAGGCCTTCTTCAACTGGTATGAAGGAAATATGGACGGAAAAGGTTTCGTCATGGCTGTGGATATCGATAATTTCAAACTCATCAATGACGTCTATGGTCACCGTGCAGGCGACGAGGCGCTTCGGGTCTTTGTCAAGGATATGAGGCGGATTTTTGGCCCCGATGCCATCATCACCCGAAACGGGGGCGATGAATTCATCATTTTCGCACCGGACCAGGGAGAAAATCTGCTGGAACTGGCCATGGCAGAATTCACGGAACAGCCCCACATTTTCGAATTTGAAGGGAAAACCATCCGCTTCACTGCCTCTCTCGGCTGCGCACGGTATCCGCAGCAGGATACCGATTACAGCCGTCTCTGCTCCAAGGCAGATCTGGCCCTGTACAATGCCAAACTGAACGGCAAAGGCCGCTGGGCCTTCTTTGCCCCGGAGGAAATGAAAGCGAAGGACCGTACCCAGCTGGGCTTCAACCTTTCCGACGTGGCCACTCATATGCCCGGGGCCATGGTTGTCGTCCGGCCCACGGAAAAAGAAGAAATCCTCTTTGCCAACCAGGTCATGGCGGACATGATGGAATGCAGGGATTACGAAGATTTCATGGCGGAAAGCGATGGCTGCCTCATGAATATCATCCATCCGGAAGACGTTTCCGGCGTCCTCTCCGAACTGGCCCGCCAGCTGGCAGATGAAGGAAATACGAAAAAAACGGAATACATCTCCTATCGTCTCCTGACGAGCGGAGGAAAAAGTATCCGGGTAGAAGCCACGGCTCGTCTCGTGGACAATCCGTACTATGGGAAACTTCTCTACGTCTTCATCCTGGATCATGAGGACAGGGAAATGAGACTGGGGAAGAGATGAGCTGTCAGCAGTCAGTTTTTAGAAAAAGTGGTAAGTAGTAAGTGAAGGTGGCGCCCTGAAATGATAGGGGCGCCTTTTTTGTATGGAAATCTTTAAGGTGAACGACTTTTGAATCGGGAATGCTCGGGAATCTCGGGGATGATCGGGGTTGTCGGGAAGGTGGCGGTCCTGAGGGACCGCGAGCTTTATATGGGGAATGCAAAATAAANNAAATAAAAGACGGGGAGCGGGGAGCGGGGTGCGGGGAGCGGGGTGCGGGAAGGATATGGTCCGCTGTGCGGACCAATCTTATGAAGTCGGCTTCGCCGACGTGCTTTGGCTCTCACCTGAGGGAAAGAACGGATTTGGGACTTGGGATTTCGGATTTCGGGGAGGTGGCGCTGCTGAGGCAGCGCTGATTATTTATGGGGGATTTGCCCAGGCGGGGGAATGACGATAGCGATGGCTATAGGAAAAGGAAACTGAAATTGATGTGGCTTTTGAATCGGGATTGTCGGGAATGGTCGGGGCTATCGGGGTTGTCGGGAAGGTGTTGCCGCTGATGCGGCAACGAAGTATATATGGGGCCGATACGAACATGGTGGGAAAGTTGTTTTGAGTCAGATAATAAATGGGAAACTGAAGGATGGGGAACTTTTCATAAATACTCTGCGGCGCTTCTTACTGTCGCGTCGCACCGCCCCGAGAACCCCGACAATCCCGAAACGAATCCTGAGATTCCCGAAACAAAAGGTTTTAAACGCATAGCTGCCTTACAAATTTTAAGTTATCGAAAAGACGTACATCTTTTGAATCGGGAATGTTCGGGAATCTCGGGGATGATCGGGGTTGTCGGGAAGGTGGCGGCCCTGATGGGCCGCAAGTTATATATGGGGCCAATCCGAACATGGCATGGAGACCACTTTCTTAATGATTGATATCGGGGGGCAGGCTGGTGGCGATTCTGCAGGCTGAGAGTTCTATATAAGAGACTCTGCGGCGCCTTTATACTGTCGCGCCGCACCGCCCCGATATTCCCGATTCCCGAAACGAATCCCGATAGTCCCGAAACAAAAGGTTTTAAACGCATAGCTGCCTTACAAATTTCAAGTTATCGAAAAGACGTACATCTTTTGAATCGGGAATGTTCGGGAATCTCGGGGATGATCGGGGTTGTCGGGAAGGCGGCGGCCCTGATGGGCCGCGAGTTATATATGGGGAATGCAAAATAAAAGACGGGGAGCGGGGTGCGGGGAGCGGGGTGCGGGAAGGATATGGTCCGCTCTGCGGACCAATCTTATGAAGTCGGCTTCGCCGACGGCCTTTGGCTCTCATTCGGAAATAGGATATGGGATTATTTTCCATATAATACTTTGCGGTGCTTCTTACTGTCGTGCCGCACCACCCCGATAGTCCCGACAATCCCGAAACGAATCCCGATAGTCCCAAAACAAAAGTCTTTCTATCATCCGGTTTCCTTATGGACTTTAAGTTTCAGCTAACTGCTAACTGCTAACTGCTATCAGCCATCAGCCACTAGCCATTCTTTCCCAATTTACAATCTTTACCAATTTGTTATAGAAAATTTTTCTATATTTATATTGAAAAATCTGCGGAGCGGGGCTATAATCTGAAATTATTTTCACTCAATGTTTGTACTGAAGGAGTAAACCATGATTATAACGATTGCCCGCGAATGCGGGGCCGGGGGAGAAGTGGTGGGCCATCTTCTTTCCGAGAAACTTCACATCCCTTTCTACAGCTGGGAAATGCTTCTGGAAATGGCAAAGAAAGAGGGGATTTATGACGATATGCCCACCTTTTTCACGGAAGACCCCATGAACAGCCTCATCTATGCCCTTTCCGTGACGGTTCATTCCGACAGGAAGGTGAAGAGACAGCCCCTGGACGCGCTGTACAGGATGCTTCAGGGAGAGGACTGCATCATCATCGGACGATGCGGGAATTATGTTTTCCGCAGCCGGGGAGACTGTTTTTCCATCTTCCTTCACGGGGATTTGAAAGACCGCACCCCCTCCATGGCCAGAAAATGGCAGATCAGTGAAAAGGAAGCGGCGGAGAAAATCGAAAAAATCGACGAATACCGCGCCCTCTATCACAAATTCTATACGGGAGAGGAGTGGGGTTATGGCAGCTTTTATGACCTTGCCATGAATACCTACGTCCTGGGCTATGAAAAGGCTGCGGAATACATTGTGGATTTTATCAAAGATGCGGGGATTAAGAAATGCTCTGAGCTTCCGGAGGGACGGGCCTGAATGGAAATATTAAGACAATTTGGCATCATCATCGCCCTGGCCTTTGCGGGAGAAATCCTCCATGCCCTCATTCCCCTTCCCATTCCTGCCAGTATTTACGGAATCCTGCTGCTCTTTGTATTTCTGAGGAAGAAAATCCTCCACGTCATCCAGGTCCGTGAGACAGTCCATTTCCTCATCGAAACCATGCCCATCATGTTCGTCCCCGCGGCAGCGGGACTCATCGATGCCTGGGATCTCATCCGGCCGCAGCTCATCCCCTATCTTGTGATGATCATTGTCAGCCTTCTGGTGGTCATGGTCATTTCCGGACTCACCACCCAGTTCATCATCCGTCATCAGAAAAAAACGATGTGACAGAAAGGATACCATGTACGAATTTCTCATTCATTCCCTTTTTCTTGGCGTCATCCTGTCCCTTGCCGCCTATGGAATCGGGCTTTATCTTCATAATAAATTCCAGAACGATCTGGTGAATCCCCTCCTCATCGCCATTGCCCTGGTCATTGTATTTCTTCTGGCCACGGGAGTGCCCTATCAGGAATATGCGAAAAGTTCCTCCTATATTTCCTACCTCCTGACGCCGGCCACCATCTGCCTCGCCGTGCCTCTCTATGAACAGATGAAACTCCTCTCCCGGAATTTTAAAGCCATCATGGGCGGCATTACGGCAGGCATGGTATCCGGACTCCTAACGATTTATGTCCTGGCCCGCCTTTTCCATTTCGACCATGCCTCCTACGTCACCCTCCTTCCGAAATCCATCACCACCGCCATCGGTATGGGGGTTTCTGAAGAACTGGGCGGGTATGTGTCCATTACGGTAGTAGCCATCATCGTGACGGGGGTCATTGGAAATATCATCGCTCCCTTCCTGCTGAAACTTTTCCACATCACCGATCCCGTAGCCAAAGGCATTGCCTGCGGCAGTGCGGCTCATGCCATGGGAACGTCCCGGGCCATGGAAATGGGGGCCGTCGAAGGAGCCATGTCATCCCTTGCCATGGTAGCGGCCGGAATCATGACCGTCGGGGGAGCCCTGGTCTTTGCTTTATTTCTCTGAGACGGACGGGGAAATCAAATCAATACGATTGACTGCAGGAAAAAGTGATCAGTTCGCAGTTCATAGTTCGCAGTGAATGTGGCCGCACATCAGAATGGATGGTGCGGCTTTTTTATATGTAGTACAGGGAAGTGGAAATAAAATTATTTCGACAACCTTTAGTAAAAAGTGAATAGTTATCGGTTCTCAGTTAGCAGAAAAAGGAAGTCCGCTTCGTAATGAAAAGATGAAAGATGAACGTGACAAGTGACTCTGCTGTAAATCGGGCGGCCACCTCGAGAAGGGGGCTCTGCGAAGCGGTGGACAGCGATCAAGTCGAAACCCTTCATGGCAGGAGTGAAAGTCAATCATAACCATGAAAATCAGGGGAAGCTTGAAACGATGGGCGTTCCATGTGGATAGGCATCTTCATTTCTATAATGATCGATACCTCTAAGTGCCAATTCCCTCAAGCAGGAGCCAGGGCCGTCGGCGAAGCCGGATATATAAAATTGGGGATGTACAATAATTACACAATATGTGGAAATACCGGAAGTGATAAAGTTATCAGTTATCAGTTCATAGTAATCAGTGCAGGAGGCCCGCATCAAACTGGATGGCGGGCCATTTT
>DKQZ01000087.1 GCA_002471975.1 Dialister sp. UBA7295
GTCACTTCATAACAGGGGACGACCCGCACAGACGAGGAAAAATACACTCCGCCCGAATGGGAGCCAAAGGCAAAATCTAAATCTGCGGCCGCAGGCCACCACCTTCCCGACACTCCCGATCATTCCCGATCATCCCCGACACCCCCGATTCAAAAGTTTCTTCCCCTTCAGTTTCCTTTTCATTCAAAAGCCTCTTCCTCCTCATAAAATCTGCGGCCACAAGGCCGCCACCTTCCCGAAATCCGTTCTCCCTGCATCCCCTGACATATTTCCTTTAATCCTGACCCGATATTGAATTTCAAAGGAACTTCTGTTACCATAGTAACCGAAAGTTAGTCACTTTTGTGAGTAACTTTCGAATGGAGGACCTATGATCCAACGAGACGACTATGTAAATAAGCTGATCCGGAAAGAGTGGAATGGCCGGATCAAAGTCATCACCGGTATTCGGCGATGCGGGAAAAGTACCATTCTCTTTGAACTGTTCCGGGACCATCTGCGCCGGGAAGGCATTGCCGATGACAATATCATCGAAATTTCTCTGGACCAGAACCGCTTCGAAGCGCTCCGGGCGCCCGATGCCCTGGCTGCTTATATACGGAAAAGAATCACCCGGCCGGAGAGGCGGTATTATGTACTGATTGATGAAATCCAGTATGCCATCTGTTCAAAAGATCTGAAGAATAAAGACGCCCCGGTGCCCATTTACAGTGTGCTCAATGAATTCCTTGCCATGAAAAATGTGGACGTCTATGTCACAGGCAGCAATTCCAAACTTCTTTCCAAAGATATTTCCACTGAATTTCGAGGCCGGGGCGACATCATACGGGTCTATCCTCTCTCCTTTCGTGAATATCTGTCCGGCACTGAGCTGGATAAACGGGATGCCTACGATGAATACATCATGTATGGCGGCATGCCTTACCTGACCCGGCTGGAGGACGATGAGGAGAAATACACCTATCTTTCTGATCTTTTCGAGGAAATTTATTTCAAGGATATCGAAGAACGCTATAGTATTTCCATGCCCGGCGTCCTGCGCGAAATGACCAGTGTCCTCTGCTCCTCAGTCGGTTTCCTCACCAATGCAAGCAAACTGGCCCGGACGATCCAGTCCGAAAAGCACCTGAGTGTTTCCTCCGAAACCATCAGTGCCTATCTGGAGTACCTGAAAGATGCCTTCCTTTTCGCCGAAGCTCTCCGCTATGACGTGAAAGGGAGGAAATACTTCGGTTATCCCTCCAAATATTACTGTACCGACATTGGCCTTAGAAACGTCAGACTGGGACTTCGTCAGATGGAAGAAACCCATATCATGGAAAACTGCATCTATAATGAGCTGCTCATTCGCGGTTTTGCTGTCGACGTGGGCGTCATCCCCATCCGTGAACCGGATGAAAATAAAATCATCCACCAGAAAAATACGGAAATCGATTTCATTGCCAGAAAAGGAAATAAAACCTACTACATCCAGTCAGCCCTCTCCATGGACAATCCCGAAAAAGAACAGGCAGAACTCAGGCCCCTCAACGCCGTCAAAGATTCCTTCCGCAAAATCATCATCTCCAAATCCTACGGGAAAAGCTGGATTGATGACAAAGGGATCCTCCGCCTGGGAATCCTGGACTTCCTGCTGGACCAAAACAGTCTGGACCGATAAATGACCGAAAATCGTGGAAATGGAAATAAAAGGTGTCCCCTGTCCGGAGACGCCTTTTATTTTCACCTTTCCATTCGAAAGTTACTCACTTTTGTGACCAGGTTTCGAATAAGCACGGATTGCTTTCATGCCAATCGACTCCAATCCCCCGCGATGAGCCTTCCGGGGGTAAGAGAACTCTGCAGCAGCCGATTCGGAGTCATTGATCAGATATTACGGTCTGAGTCAATTACGGTATTCGGGTCTTAGCCCTGTTCGGGGCTTGCCCCGATAGAGTCTTTAGCGAGATTTCGGGGTGCGGGATGCGGGGTACGGGGTGCGGGAAGGATTGGCTGCTGAAGCAGCCAATTTTTTCATATGGGGAATGTGCTCAGGCGAGGATGAAAATCCCGTATCGTTCATTATCAAGTGACACTTATGCCAAGTATGCGAATGGGAAAGGCTCCCCTCACAGGCCCCCCGAAGTTCGGGGGGCTGTCGCCAAAGGCGACTGGGGGGATGTACTCTCGTACAAGTCGAAAATGAGCTAAAAGGTAAACTCATCCCCAGGGAGCTCCCGCGAAGCGGGTGAGGGGACGAACCGCACGTACGAGGAAAACTATATCCCGCCCGAATGGGAGCCGAAGGCAAAATCAAAAAAATGCGGCCGCAGGCCGCCTCCTTCCCGAAATCCGAAATCCCAAGTCCGAAATCCGTTCTCCCCCGACCATCCCCGATTCAAAAGTTGATTTCTTTTACAGTTTCCTTTTCATTTCACAGCAAGAATAAAAAACACACAAAAAAAAGACGCCCCGAGGGGAGCGTCTTTTCATTGATCCCGTTATTTTTCCCCCGCTTTCCCGCATTCCAATTCTATTTCCAGATGGCAGTTTCTTCCTTTCCAGGGGACGATGAGGTGATGGGTGGTGTAGTCTTTCCCATTTTTCGGATTATGGAAGGCTGTGACGTAGATATGGTTGTCTTTGAGCAGGGAGTAGGGACAGAAGGAGCAGGGGGATTCGTTTCCGAAGATGGTTTTATAGCATTTCTTCCCCTTGTAGTCGAAGTCCGCCGGAAGGCCGCTTGCCAGGAGGGCCGCGCGGTTCATGTAGAGTATTTCGTAGGTATTCATGTCGATGAGTTTCACGGGCCCTGCGAAATCGTCGAAGGCTTCTCTGGCGATGGGGATCCGGTCTCCTTCGTAAACCATGGTGCCGTAGGATTTTCTTTCTTTGTCTTCCAGGCGGTCAGAAAGGAGCCGGAGGAGTCCGTCTATGCTTTCTGCTTCACTGCCGCTGGCCAGGGCATAATGGACGTAGAGGGTCATGGAGCATCCGTCAATGGAGTGGATGGACTGGATTTCCCGCGCTGCCTCGGTCATCTTCATGGCCGATCCCACTTTGTCTCCTTTTTTCAGGAAGAGGGTGAACCGCCCGCCGCCCAGGTAGGCAAGGATTCCCTTTCCCGGGAAGACCCCTGTGAGGATGTCCGTGATTTTTGCGGTCAGTTTCCTTCTCACTTCCCTGCCATAGGACCGGACCAGTCCATTGTATTCGGGGATATGGACGGACAGGGCCAGGAAATCTTCGCCGGTCTGCTTGTAATTGTCATAATAGGAAAGGCCTGTCATGAAGAAACCCCGGCCCGAGAGGAGGCCCGTTTCCTCATCGATGAGCCCGAGCTTCCGATTCTGGTCATCCGCTTCTTTGCGCGCATCCAGATCCACGAAGTAGCCCATGAGACCCACGATTTTATTTCGTTTATAGAGAGGGTATTTCGTGGCCTCCAGATGATGGAGTTTGCCGCGGATGACACATTCGATAGGCTGCCGGCTGGAGGTAATTCCTTTCCGGAGGACTTTTTCTTCCACTTCATCGCACGGGTCGTTATCCACATGCCAGCCCATTTCATCGTCTGTCTTCCCTATGATATCTTCCCGCGAAAGGCCATAGCATTTGAGGAAGGCCCGGCTGACACCCAGGAATCTCCGTTTTTTATCTTTGTAGAAGAAAAGGATATCTTCCGACTCCTCCAGGGCCTGCAGGACGGCGCTCTTGCTGATACTGCCTTTTTTCCCGTTTTCATTGATGGAAATACCAAAGGAGGCGGCCATGAGGGGAAAAACCAGGGCCCGGTCTTCTATGCTTTCCAGGGATACCGGTTTGATACAGATGAGGAAATCGCCGCTTTCGTCGGTACCGATGAGCATGGCTTCAATGGATTTCCAGACGATGCTCCCATCGGCCTCGAGGAAACGGAAGATACCCACAGCCTGACGGTAGCGGGATTTCATGGCTGCTTTTGCCATTTCTTCGGGACGGATGAAGGCGAGGAACCGTTCCCTGTCATCGGGATGGATACATTCCCTGATCTTCAGCCATTGGTCAAAGAAAAGGTTTTTTCCCGCATTGAATACGGCAAGTCTTGTGGAAAGGACGTGAACCACGTTTTCCTTCCGGTTATAGAAATAAATGCCTCCATACATGGCCATGAGGTTGCGGAAAAGGTTGTCCATTTTCCTCGTCTCCTGCACATGGCTGTCCATGGAAATATTGTATACTTTCATCTCTCCCGCATAGAGACCGCAGACGCCGCCGGCAATCGTCACTTCGCAGCGCATGTACTGGTTCTTTTCCATAAAGGACAGATACTCTGTCTTCCCGCTTTTCACTGCTTTGTCGATGACGTTGTGAAAGGCTTCCCTGGAAATAAGGAAGCTTTCGTCAGAAAGGGTCTTTCCCGGCAGGTTATTCAGGAAGGCTTCATTGACGTTGAGGAAATCCACTTTCTCCCCGTCATAGAGGAAAATGGCCACCGGCATATCGGTGATCAGGTTGATGAGGCCTGCCTTTTCGATAATGGTCCTCTCCCGGGCACTTTCCGCAAAGAGGCCCTTCTTCCGGCAGTGTTCATAGCATTCTTCATAGGGCATGGGTTTACCGAAATAGTAACCCTGGATTTTTTCGCAGCCGATGGATTTCATATATTTCATCTGCTCTTCCGTTTCCACCCCTTCCGCCAGGGTGTGGATGGAAAGGTTTTTGGCCATAAGCACGATGGAGCGCATGATCTTCCTGCTGTTTTCATTGAAAGTGCGCTGGAAAATCATGTCCATCTTAAGTTCATCGAAATGGAATTCCTGCAGCACGTTGAGGGATGAATAACCGCTCCCGAAATCATCGAGCCAGCACTGGTAACCCACCTGACGGAAAAGTTCTATTTCCTGTTTCAGCCGGGCCCCGTTCAGGGTAAGGGAGGATTCGGTGACTTCCACATGGAAAAGATCCCGGGAAAGATTATATTTCTTCACCACCGATTCCACATAGGCGAAGGGATCGATGACATCGAAATCCATCTGGGACAGGTTGAAGGAGACCGGCACCATGGGAAGGTCGTTATCCCGGAGGAAAGAGAACTGCCTTGCCACGGCTTCAATGACGTAGCAGTCCAGACGATGGATGAGTTTTGACTCCTCCAGCACCGGGATGAAAATATTCGGATAAATCATGCCCTTTTCCGGATCCACCCACCGGGCGAGGGCTTCCATGCTGCAGAGTTTTCCCGTGAGAGTCCGTACCACGGGCTGATAAAAGACTTTGATATACCCCTTTTCCAGGGCTTCATCGAAATGCTTCAGCACATAGGCTCTCTCGTCCAGGAGTTTTCCCATGGATTCATCATAGGCAGCAATGAGCCTCTCCCCGTTTTGCTTGATGGAATCTGCTGCCATCTTGGCCATATCGAAGATGCGGGCCGGTTCCCAGGTCCCCTCGGGAAGCCGGGTCCCATAGACAATGCCTGCCTTCAGGGAGATGGACGAATCAGATACATAGTCTTTGAGCTCCGAAGCGGCCTTCCGGATTCCCTCTTCCTCCCCCTCCCAGGGGCCGAAAATAGCAAAATTGTCCGCCACCATATGGGCGATGAGGGCATGGGGGAAATGCCGTTTCAGGATGAAAGCCAGCCGGGAAAGGAGTTCATCTCCCGCCTTCACGCCCCTGGCCGCATTGAAGACTTTGAAATTCGTGAGATTCAGGTAAATGGCCACGGAATGGCGGAGATCCGCCTCTCCCGTCTTCACCATTTCTTCTATTTTCTTATAAAAAGGGAAACGCCACATGAGACCTGTCACCGGGTCCAGGGGCAGCATTTCCTCCTCCATGGAAAGGTTGATCACATGCAGCGCCCAGAAGGGTCCCAGCTTTCCATCCTCTCCCGGGGAAAGGATGACTTCCAGCATCCCCTTCCTGCCGCCGGCTCCCCGGATATGCACTTTATAGATGCCATACCCGCTCCCTGCGGCTCCGGAAAGACGGTCATACACAAGCTCCAGCGGTTCGTACCCTTCCGGATCCACCATCCCCCGGTAAGTCCCCCGGACCAGATCCAGGAATTCTTCCTCCGAAGAGCAGTGGAACCAGGAAATCAGTTCGTCATTGACCTGCAGAATCCGCTCCGAATTATCCCTCGCAATGAGACATACCCCGCCGGGGAACCCGTCAGCCCTCTTTTTCTCCCTGATTTCCATCTGTATATTCCTCTTTCCCCTATCTGAATAAAATCATTTATTAGAAATATATTATACTTTTCTGCCCGTTTCGTAAAGACCGGTGTCCCCTGTTTCCTAAAGAGGAAACTTTACTTTGTCATTATATAAAGGCAATGTTTTCTTCCCGTGAACCCAGGGTAAATAGTTCGTATGGCCCAGGTAAGAGCGGAATGAGAACATATCCGCCCGGGAAATCGCGTCAGCCCGCTCCCCGTAGCCCAAAGCCCCCGGAAACCTTACCCCATCCTCGATTCCCGGTCATTCCTGTCCCAGACATAGACGTAGTATACTTTCCCGTACAGCGGATGGTCCACCAGTTTCCCGAACCCCTCCACCGGGACCTCACGGCCTTTGGCATTTATGATCCGGTAAGAGACGAAATTGACCCCGTCCTCCCCCGGATTCCTGATTTTCTCCTTCATGGCCGACAGGTCTTCGGGCACCACGATGGAGTAGAAACCTTTCTTCTTGTACTCCATAAGCCCGTCATAATCGTCACAGCCCAAAAGGCGCAGGGCGCTGGAATTGGCGAAAAGGATATCCACACTCTCGTTCGCCCGGCACACCATCATGGCTCCCGGCATATGTTCCGACACGTCGGACAGATTGAACCCCAGCTGCACCCTCCCGGTTTTCGTATTTTTATTTCCCTTAAAAGACTTCCACTTCGACTTGCCCGAAAGCTTTGCCTCATACAGGGCGGCATCGGCCTTGCGGGAAAGCTCCCCGAATTTCATGCCCTCCTCCGGGTAGCCCGCGCAGCCCATGGAAGAGGTAAAAGAAATTTCCTTTCCCCCGTAAGAGAACCGGTGCGGCCTCGTGGTGAATTCATTCATCCGCTCCCGGATGTCCTCTATTTCCTTATACCCCGAAAGGATGGTAAACTCATCGCCCCCGCCCCGGATCAGGATGGCCGCAGGGCCGAAAATGCGCCGCATATCCCGGACAAAACAGCGAAGCGCCTCATCCCCTGCCCCATGACCGTGCACGTCATTGATGAGCTTGAAATTATCGATATCCACCGTCATGACCATGGCCATTTCCAGTTCATGATGATGGAAATAGTCCGATACCGCCTCGTTCCCGCCCTTTCTATTGAATGCTCCCGTCAGGGCATCCGTCGTCCCCGCCCGGTGGAGACGGATGATCCGGCCAAACATATGAGAAAGAGCCAGCGACGTGAGGACTCCCGTCCAGACGAGGACAAGGATCGCCATGGGATTCACCCAGGGCTCCTTAGGCCGGATATAAAGATTCCAGGTATCCCGGAAAATCACAAGAGAAACCTTCACCGGATCATCCCGGTAATCTCCATTCTCATAAATCATGCGCACTGCGCCATCATCCGAATCCACCTGTTCCAGCCCGCAGAGCACGTTTCTCGCATCCAGGCCGAAAATGCCGATATTCGTCAGGAAACTGGCCCGGTCCGCCACCAGGACCACCTTGCCCCAGTAGGTCTCATTTCCTCCAACCTTCAGGAATACAGGATTTACTACCACAAATCCTTCTGCATCTCTGGCAATTTCCGCTTTCGGCTGCACATCTACTTCCTTCATGAGTCGGGCATGATCCTCCGCCTCCAAGAGGAAATCCGGCCGGATCTCACTGAAATCATAAGTCCCCCCGGTATTGGAAAAATAACGGGCCTTCCCCTCCTCCGGAATGACCTGGATACTCCGGATGGACGAACCCAGGGAAATCATCTCCCGGATATGATCATCCGTCATGGTACTCACGCCCCCATGACTCTCGATATCCCGTGCCACCATACCCGTAATATTCGCATACCGGTTTACCGTCTGGCGGATCCACTCCATCCGCGCCACCCCGGTCTCCTCCATAGTCACCCGCGCCGTCTGGTCAATCGTCTGATACACCGCAAAAGACACGGCAGCCGTGATCAGGAGCCCCAGCAGAAACACCGGTCTCAAAACCAGCCGCCAGGCAGTTTTTAAAAATCCCATAAAATCCTCTTCTTTTTCTGAAACTATTCTAACGAAGGATTTATGGTCTTATTATAGATTATTTAACTAAAGAAAGATAGAATTAAATCTCCGTTAACTCGGACAAATAAAATCCGCCGAAGGCCGAGAGAGAAATGAACTATGTCGGGAAATGACAGATTAATTACTACGGTCTGAGTCAATATCGGTATTCGGGTCTTTGCCCCGTTCGGGACATGCCCCGGTAGAGTCCTTAGCGAGATTTCGGGGCGCGGGATGCGGGGTGCGGGAAGGTGATTTATTGGAGTCATTGATCAGATATTACGGTCTGAGCCAGTTACGGTATTCGGGTCTTAGCCCTGTCCGGGACTTGCCCCGATAGAGT
The DNA here is from genome assembly GCA_002471975.1 of Dialister sp. UBA7295. Lineage (GTDB taxonomy): Bacteria > Bacillota > Negativicutes > Veillonellales > Dialisteraceae > Dialister. The sequence continues at coordinate 8,520 of DKQZ01000087.1, forward strand.
CTTTAGCGAGATTTCGGGGTGCGGGGTGCGGGGCGCGGGAAGGTGTGCCGCTGATGCGGCACCTTTTTAACTGGGACTCTGCACAGGCGAGGTTGAAAATCCCGTATCGTCCATTATCAAGTGACACTTAGGCAAAGAAAGCGAATGGGAAAGGCTCCCCTCGATAGGGGAGCTCCCGCGAAGCGGGTGAGGGGACGACCCGCACAGACGAGGAAAAATACACCCTGCTCGAATGGGAGCCAAAGGCAAAATCAAAACTTGCGGCCGCAGGCCGCCACCTTCCCGAAATCCGAAATCCCAAGTCCGAAATCCGTTCTCCCCCGACACCCCCGATTCAAAAGCTTCTTTCCCCCACAGTTTCCTTTTCATCCCCAAAGCAGCCCACCCCCATATAAAAAATCTGCGGCCGCAGGCCGCCACCTTCCCGACAACCCCGACCATCCCCGTGAACCCCGACACCCCCGATTCAAAAGTCTATTTTCCCCTTACAGTTTCCTTTTCATCCCAAAGCAGCCCACCCCCCCATATAAAAAAACTGCGGCCGCAGGCCGCCTCCTTCCCGCACCCCGCATCCCGCACCCCGCACCCCGTCTTTTTCAAATCCCCACGTAAAAAGGCGCCCCAAAGGGGCGCCGCCTTCACTTACCATTTCTCCCTGAATCGACTCACTTCTCCCTGGACAGTCGCAGTGCCTTATCCCAGATATACACATAGAATACCCTGCCATAGATGGGATGCTGGTACAGTTTCCCAAAACCTTCCACCAGGATCTTCCGGCCTTTGGCGCTGATCACGTGGTAGGAGATGAAATTCGTCATTTCCTCATCTCTCTTCTGCTCATTGATATCCCCCTTCATGGCCTCCAGATCCTCTTTGGGGATGATGGCGAAGAAACCATTCTTCGTATAGTCTTCAAATTCCTCATAATTCCTGCATTCCAGGAGGTTCACCATGCTGTTGTTCGCAAAGAGCACGTCTTCCCGCTCATTGGCCCGGGCCACCATCATGGCCCCGGGCATATGGCTGGACACGTCGGAAAGATTGAAGCCCAGCTGGGTCCTTTCCTCCCCCTTTTCCATGGAGTCGTCAAATTCCGTCCACCTTGCCTTGCCGTTCATCTTGGCCCGGTACAGGGCATAATCCGCGCGGGCCGCCAGGATATCATAGCGGTTTCCCTGCCTGGGATACGTCGCGCAGCCCAGGGAAATATGGAAAGTGATTTCCTTCCCTTCCCAGGAGAAGGCATGGGGCTTTTCCGAAAAGTCATCGAGGACGGGAATCATATCGCCCAGGCTGGAGACAGGGGTGAAAATATTGAATTCGTCTCCCCCGTTGCGGATGACCAGGGCTCTTTCACCGAAAGTCTTTTTCATTTCAAGGACGAAAGAGGAGAGGGCCCTGTCCCCCGCCCCATGACCGTAGACGTCATTGACCATCTTGAAATCGTCGATATCCACCGAAAGCATGAGAGCCTTCAGATCCGGATTATCCCGGATCCAGTCCCCCACCTTTTCCCTTCCTGCCGCCCGGTTCCAGGCCCCCGTCAGGCTGTCCGTGGAACTCCTGCGATGAAGGAGGGAATTCCGGCCCACGATGACCGCCGCCGCAAGGGAAATGGAAAATCCGGTAATCACGATAAGAATGATGATTTCCGGGGGCACCCAGGGACGGGCCGGGCGAAGATGGAGAGCCCATATATCCCCATAAATATTTGTGGAAATATGGATGGAATCTTCCTCGTAATCCCCATTGGAATAGACCTCCTGGCTCTTTCCCTCTTCATCAATGAGAGTAAGTCCGCAGAGAAGATCCGTATTTTCCATGCTGGCAAGGCCCAGACTCTTCACAAAACTGTCATAGTCCGCCACCACATACACATAGCCCCAGAAGGTTTCCCCCATATTGTCATAGATATAGACCGGATCGATGGTGATGAGGCCATAAAGGCCGGGAGAAATAGAAATATTCGGTTCAATGTGAAGATGACGATTTGCTTTCACATGCTCCTTCACCAGCTTCAGCCTTTTGTCATGATGACGGCTGAGATCATAAATCCCCTTCATATCCGTATAATAGAGGGCCCGGCCTTCCGCCGGCACCACCTGCACACTCCGGATCGAAGGGCCCATGGACACATAAGCCCGAACCTGGGCGGCCGTCGGAAGATTCTGCCCCTTCGAATTGGAAATCTGCTCCTGCAGGGGCAGCGTGATATTGGCATAACGATAGAGGTACTCCTCCATCCTCTCCATCCGGGCCTCCCCCGCCTTCAGAAGCATCTCCTTCGCCCGGATCTCCATCTGGCTGTACACCGTCAGGGTGAGAATGCCCGTAATAATCAGCCCCACCGCCAAAACCGCCAGACTCACCTGACGAGTCATATCCCTGAGCCGCAGCACACCCTCGCCTCCTTAAAACATAATATACTATCATTTATTATAATCCATGCATGAGAAAGATGAAAGGAACGATTTGGAAAATAAAAATTTTCGCCTCCATTCATGAATAATCATTTCTGAATGGGAAATATTTGACATTCAATGGCAGTTACTATGGTCTGAGTTAGCTACGATATTCGGGTCTTAGCCCTGTTCGGGGCTTGCCCCATTCGACTCACTTCCGAGATTTCGGGGTGCGGGGTGCGGGGCGCGGGAAGGTGTGCCGCTGATGCGGCACATTTTTAATTGGGATTTTGCACAGGCGAGGTTGAAAGTCCCTGTACTGCACCTTTGCCACTAAACTCTCCCGGCAATTTCGTCCGGCGTCCCCCATCAGGGGAAGCTCCTGCGAAGCAGGTGAAGGGGGCTTACTATCGTACAAGTCGATAATGACTCAAATTCAGGAATGTCTCTACAGTCCGCAGCCGAAAATGGGAGCCAAAGGCAAAATAAAAAACTTGCGGCCGCAGGCCGCCACCTTCCCGACAACCCCGATTATCCCCGTGAACCCCCGACATCCCCGATTCAAAAGTTTCTTCCCCCACAATTTCCTTTTCACCCCCAAGCAGTACACTCCCATATAAAACTGCGGCCGCAGGCCGCCACCTCCCCGCATACCGCACCCCGTTTTTCCCAAATCAAAAAGCACCCCTTTCCGGAGTGCTTTTATTTCCAAAATTAAATCAATACAGCACATGAGCAATCACGAATCCCGCGATGCAGGCGCAGATGACGCCGGTGAGACCGGGAAGCATGAAAGAATGATTGAGAACGAATTTCCCGATTCTGGTGGTCCCGGAACGGTCAAAACCGATGCAGGCCAGGTCCGACGGGTAAGTGGGCAGGAAGAAATAACCGTAGCAGGCAGGGATGAAAGACAGGACCATGACCGGATCCATACCCAGCTTCAATGCCATAGGCATGACGATGGCAACGGCAGCTCCCTGAGAGTTTACCAGCTTGGAAGTGAAGAAAAGGACCAGCGCATAGGCCCAGGGATGAGTCGTCACCACGCTGCCCAGGAAAGACTTCAGGAAAGCCATCTGGGAAGCGAAGTAAGTATCCGCCATCCAGGCTACGCCGTATACAGAGACGAGAGCCACAATGCCAGCCCGGAAAACCTGGCTGTTTCCCACGTCCTTGGCATGGATTTTGCAGACAAAGAGAATGATCGAGGAAACGAAAAGCATCACCATCTGGATGACCGTAGTCATGGAAATAGCCTTCATCACACCCTTGGCATTCGGGAAATGGGGGAGCAGATCCGGGAAATTGCCCAGGATGGCGATGGAAATAATGCCCAGCAGGAAAATGATGGTGGCATGGTAGTAAGAAGACGGCAGGTCCTTGCCCTGAAGCGATTCCTTTTCCCCATACACATAGTCCCGCTGCTCCGGATCCTTAATCATTTCCTGGAAAGCCGGATCGTCGGCGAGATCCTTCCCTCTCCGGTAGCTCACCAGAGCCGCGCAGAGGACACCGATCAGGGTCGCCGGAAGAGATACCGCCAGGATCTGCAGCAGAGAATACGAATACCCCTGGGCAGCCATGAACCCTACGATGGAAACGACAGCCACAGACACAGGAGAGGCGGAAATCCCCATCTGGGAAGCGATGGAAGAAACAGCCATAGGCCTTTCAGGACGGATATTCTGTTTGATGGAAATATCATAAATAATAGGGAACATCGTGTAGACGACGTGACCGGTCCCGCAGAGGACAGTCAGAAACCAGGTCGTCACGGGAGCCAGAATCGTGATATGCTTCGGATTATTGCGCAGGAACTTCTCCGCCTGCTTCAGCATGACCGTGAGTCCCCCGGAAGTCTGTAAAAATCCCGCACAAGTCACGACGGCCAGAATCGTCAGCATGACGCCGATAGGCGGAGTCCCCGGTTTGAAATGAAAAATAAACGTATAAATCATAAGACCGATACCGGAAATCACAGCCAGCCCGATCCCGCCATGCCGGATGCCCAGGAACAGGCACACAATGAGCACGACAAACCCCAATGCTAATTCCATAAAAAATACCCCTCTCTTAAATGTAGTACATTCTAAATAGTGATGATGTGTTTAAGAATACCATAAAGGCGCAAAAAATGGAAATATAGTTTCCGCATAGGACTTATATGATTCCATGACATTAGGGAATATATAGTCCCCTATAAAAAGAATCCATAGCAAAAACACTTTCAGCCATGCAAAAAAGCCCCCCATCAGAGAGCTGTCACAAAGCAGACTGCAAGGGGGCGAAGAAGTGTATCCCGGCGGCCGAAGGCCGCCTGATGAAAAGCCTTCCCTAGCTAGGGAAGGTGCCCCGCAGGGGCGGATGGGATGATTGATGTTTTTCCCGCACTACAGTCCCATGGTACTTTTCCCTCATCAGGCGCCAAATCGCCCCCTCACCGCTGCCCTTGAGCTCCCCGGGATGCATGTGCCTTTCAGCTCATTTTCGACATGTACGATCGTACAGCCCCTTCGTCGCCTGCGGCGACTGCCCGAACTTCGGGGAGGCTATGCGGGGAGCCTACTGGCTGACGTTTTCCTCATTTGGGACGGGAATCTTTTGGCTGCTAACCCCATATGTGCCTTGTACGATTAAACAACCTTTCCCCCGGCTTCGCCGGTACCTTTCCATCCCAGGAAAGGTGGGGGACCGATATTATGCTCAACTGTATCCTCAGGCTTACGTTTACCGATAGTGCAGGGGAAACATCAATCATCCCATCCGTCGCCTGCGGCGCCACCTTCCCCATCTGGGGAAGACTGACCGTCAGGCGGCCAAAGGCCGCCGATTCCATCCTTTCGCCCCCTCACCGCTTCGCGGAGCTCCCCGGGGTTACAGGTATCGTTTATCTCATTTTTCCCATGTACGATAGTACAGCCCCTCCGTCACTTCGTGACACCTCCCCGAACTTCGGGGAGGCTATGCGGGGAGCCTGCTGGCTATCGATTATCTCATTTGTGCCAGGTTTGTTTTGGCCGTTAGCCCCAAAGATGTTTATTTCTTATACACTTGCGCCCGAAGGGCGCCACCTTCCCGAGCGCCCCGGAAATCCCGATTCTCCAGAGTCCCCCGACACAAAAGTCTATAGACTTCCTGTTTCCTCCCATGACAGGGGCAGGAAATGTTATAATTAAATTAACGAATCCAAGTCTGATTTTCTTTGAGGAGGTTTGTCATGGCTTACAAGATGATTCACACGGTTATTGAAAAGGGTATCGAAACGATTACTCTGGATTATGCGCCCACTTTGAATGCGCTGGATATGAATATGGCGCTGGAACTGGAAGATGCATTGAAGTCTGCTGAAACCAATCCGGAAGTGAAGGTCCTGATCCTCACCGGTGCGGGACGGGCTTTTTCGGCGGGCGGCGATATCCGTTATATGAAGGCGCACTGCGATGAGCCGGATTTCTCCCGGAAGTCCATGGCCCCTCTGGCAGGGAAGCTTTCTGAAATCGTGCTGTACATGAAGAAAATGTCAAAGATCATTATTTGTGCCGTAGCCGGGGCCTGTGCGGGCGGAGCGGCCAATCTGGCTTTTGCCTGTGATTTCGTGTACTGCTCGGACAATGCGAAGTTCCTGCAGGCTTTCGTAGGCATCGCTCTCTGCCCTGATACGGGGGGCGTTTATTTCCTGCCCAGAATCATCGGCAGCCATCGGGCATTCGATCTCTTCGTGACGGGCCGGGCCGTAAAGGCAGATGAAGCCTTTTCTATCGGACTGGTCAAAGAAGTGACGACGAAGGAGAACCTGATGCCCACGGTCTATGCTTTTGCTGAAAAGCTGACCCAGGGGCCGCTGCTCGCTTATCGGAATATGAAGAAGCTCATGTTCGTTTCTCTCTACAAGGGCTTTGAGGATTACATGAAGGACGAGGCAGTCTACCTCGCCCAGTGTTCGGGATCTGAAGATTTCAAGGAAGGCATCACCGCATTCCTTGAGAAAAGAAAGCCGGAATTCCAGGGGAAGTAAGATGAATCCACTTGCCACTTTTACTGCAGAGCATCTGACAGTCACGGTTTTTGGAAAAACAAATGCCAAGACCGTCATGTATATCCCTATCCCTGTGACGGAAGTGATGGAAACGGCCTCTCTTACGGAGGAATTTCCTCTTCTTCTCGCCTTTATCGACGGCATGGACTGGAACCGGGATCTTTCTCCCTGGCCGGCGCCGAAGGTGTTCCGGCAGGAGGAGGATTTCGCAGGGAAAGCGGACGATTTCCTGAAGCTGCTCTCATCGGAGGTATTTCCAAAGGTGGAAGGACTTCTTGAGCATCCTCCCGAGAAACGGATACTGGCAGGGATTTCCATGTCCGGCCTCTTTGCCCTCTACGCAGGGACGAAGAGCCCTGCATTCGATGCCCTGGCCTCCATTTCCGGTGCCCTCTGGTACGATGATTTCCTTTCCTATATGGAAACCCATCCCCTTTCGGAGAAGGTCAGGCGGGTCTATCTTTCCCTTGGAAATAAGGAAAAGAGGACAAAGAATCCCCGCATGGCCCGTGTTGAAACGGCAACTCTGGCCATCCGCGAACTTTTCGCAGCGCAGGGCATCGAAACCATTTACCAGTCGAACCAGGGAAATCATTTCGTCTATGGCGCGGAACGGCTGGAGGAGGCCATCCGCTATCTGCTGACAGGAAAACCCTGGAAAGGGCCCCACAGTCTCTCCATCCTTTGAGGTATCTATGGAAAATGAAATGATTTACAAAGGCTATATGGACTCCCCCATAGGCCTTCTGGAAATATGGGCCACACAAAAAGGCCTCCGCCGGGTGGAACGGTGTGAAAAACGTGCCGAATCCAATGAAAATGACCTCGTCCACCGATGCCGGGAGGAACTTTCCGAGTATTTCGCAGGCCGGAGGAAATCTTTCGACCTGCCCCTGGATCCCGTAGGAACGGATTACCAGAAAAAGGTATGGAAAATCCTCGAAACCATCCCCTATGGAAAGACCCTGACCTATGGCGAAGTGGCCGCCAGAGCGGGAAATCCGAAAGGCTCCCGGGCCGCAGGAGGAGCGGCTCATAATAACCACATTTTGATCATCATCCCCTGCCATCGGGTGATCGGCAAGAATCGGACTCTCACCGGCTTCGGGGCAGGACTGGATAATAAGGAAATCCTTCTAAGGCTGGAAGGGAAGAAGCTGGCTGAAAGCAAAAAAAGACTTGCTACTGAAAAGGTACTCTGAAAAAGTTCTCAGTTATCAGTTATCAGTTCGCAGAAGTTCCATACTTCTCCAATAACTGCAAATAAAAAAGATAATGATTAATCGTTCTAAGAACCATTGACCATTATCTTTTTATTTGTCTATTCAACGGAATAATCAAATGCTGCTGATGAATCCATCCAATTTGTTGTGCACATTTGTTTGGCATGCTATACTGAATCTGAGCTCTCAGCGTGAGCCTGGTTCATCTCCACGAAATGGAGGTGGGACCATGAGTGTCTATGAAGCGATCACATTGATGATTTCATTTGGCGCGCTTGTCGCACTGATTATGAAAAAGTAACTAAAGATATTTCTATAGTGTATCATGTGAAAAGTCTGGCGTAGACTCATGAAGTATCTGCAAATACTTCATCCACGCCAGACTTTTCGACTACAAGTAGATGAGCCTGGCGCTCCCACACGCTGAGGGCTCTTCCTGATTGAATTATAACATAGATAATCAAAAACTCAAATCACGATTTTCATCAAACTGCGAAAGGCCTAACGTAGACTCATGAGATATTGACCAGATATCTCATCCACGTTGGGCCTTTCTGCTAGTACGGCAGATGAGCCTGACGCTACCACACGCCGAGGACTCTTCTTATTTAGATTATACCATTCCAAAGCAAAGGAAACAATGCAGAAATCCCGATATCCTCTGATACCGGGATTTTATTGTGCACATATGTTTGACATAGTATACTAAACAAGAGTTCTCGGCGTGAGTTGGGCTCATCTCCTTGCAAAAGGAGGTGGAACCATGACAGTCTATGAAGCCTTAGCGCTTATGATTTCGTTTGGTGCACTCGTGGCATTAATCATGAAAAAGTAACTTCTGTTATTTCTACATAAACGCGAAAGACCCGACGTAGACTTATGAAGTATCCGACAATACTTCATCCACGTTGGGCCTTTCTGCTACTTGGGCAGATGAGCCTGACGTCTCCACACGCCGAGGACTCTTCCTATTTAGATTATACCATTCCGAAGCAAGTGAAACAATGAAGAAATCCCGATATCATCGGATACCGGGATTTTATTGTGCACATATATTTGATATGTATGGTAGGTAAAAGCTCTCGGCGTGAGTCAGGCTCATCTCCTTGAAAAAGGAGGTGGGACCATGACAGTCTATGAAGCCTTGGCGCTTATGATTTCGTTTGGTGCACTCGTGGCATTAATCATGAAAAAGTAACTTCTGTTATTTCTACATAAACGCGAAAGACCCGACGTAGACTTATGAAGTATCCCTCAATACTTCATCCACGTTGGGCCTTTCTGCTACTTGGGCAGATGAGCCTGACGTCACCACACGCCGAGGACTCTTCTTATTTAGATTATACCATTCCAAAGCAAGTGACACAATGCAGAAATCCCGATATCGCCTGATAACGGGATTTTATTGTGTACATATGTTTGATATGGTATAGTAAGTAAGAGTTCTTGACGTGAGCTGGGCTCATCTCCTTGAAAAAGGAGGTGGTACCATGACAGTCTATGAAGCCTTAGCGCTTATGATTTCATTTGGTGCACTCGTGGCATTGATTATGAAAAAGTAACTTCTTGTTATTTCTACATAAACGCGAAAGACCCGACGTAGACTTATGAAGTATCCCTCAATACTTCATCCACGTCGGGCCCTTCGACTATCCAGTAGATGAGCCTGACGTCTCCACACGCCAAGGACTCTTCTTATTTGAATTATAACATAACCAGCCAAAAACTCAAATCCTGATTTTCTTCGAGCTTCAATCAAAAAAGATAATGGTTACTCTTCATACAGGACTAACCATTATCTTTTTATTTGTCCGTTCACCGGAATTATGTTATTTCTGCGAACTGAGAACTGATAACTGCTAACTTCCTTCAAGTCATTTCAAAGAAATCGCCATTCAGCTTTCCACTTACTTCAGTACCGACGGGAGCCAGGTGGCCAGGCCGGGGACGAAGCAGAGGAGGATGATTTCCAGAACCATGATGACGGCAAAGGGAGCGGAGCCGGAAATGATATCCTGGATGGAGCTGTCTTCGCTGATACCTTTGATGACGAAAAGGTTCATGCCTACCGGAGGCGTAATGAGGGCGAGTTCCATATTGATCAGGAGGACTACATTGAACCAGATGGGATCAAAGCCAAGTGCTTTGATGACCGGGTAGAGCATAGGCAGGGTGATGAGGATAATGGAAACTGTTTCCAGTACGCACCCCAGAATGAGGAGGACAATATTGATGCCCAGAAGAACGATCCACTTATTGTAGCCTCCTTCAGTAACGAGGGCCATGAGGGCCTGGGGAACCTGGAGGACGGTCAAAATGTAACCGAAGAGCATGGCTCCTACCATGATGGCAAAGATCATGCAGGACGTCTTGATGGTGGACCGGAGGATTTCAGGCATATCGCCCAGGGTAATGGTCCGGTAGATAAAGAAGGTAATAATCAGGGCATAAACCGTACCTACGGCAGCGGCTTCGGTTGGGGTAAATACGCCGGTATAGATGCCGCCGATAATAATGACCGGGAGGAGGAGTCCCCAGAAATTTTCTTTCAGGGATTTCATCTTCACGTCCATGGGAGATTTTTCTTCTCTCGGCTTGTTCCAGGATTCGAAAATGATGTAGGCCACGAAGAGAATGGTAAGGAGGGCTCCCGGTACGACGCCGGACATGAAAAGCTTCCCTACGGATTCATCGGTGATGGTCCCGTACAGAATCATGGGGATGGACGGAGGAATGAGGATGCCCAGGGTCCCACCGGCTGCGACAGAGCCCAGGACGACTTTTCTTTCATAGCCTCGTTTCAGCATTTCCGGAATCGCCATCGCCCCGATTGTAACTGCTGTAGCTACAGAAGATCCGGAAATAGCTGCAAAAACGGCACAGGCAAAAATGGTGGCAATCCCAAGGCCGCCGGGAAGATGGCCCATCCATTTGCTGCCCAGATCGAAAAGTCCGCTTCCCACTTTGCCGGTGAGCATGATCTGGCTCATCAGGATGTACAGGGGGACAGAAGTCAGAACGTAGGAATTGAGGGTCTTAAAAGCGATAACCGGTACCTGGGAAAGGGTGGACATATCCACGAACTGGATGATGCCCAGGATCCCTGCCAGAGACAATGTGAAAGCAACCGGCATGCCGATGATGAGAAGGACAATGATAAAGAGTGCAAAACCTGCCAGTACCATTTATTTCCCCTCCTTTCCCTGAGCGAAGAAATCTCCCAGCAGGTGGTTCAGTATTTCCAGAAAGAGAAGGACGAAACCGATCACCATGAAGGTCTGGGGAATCCACATGGGCACGCGGAGAAGGGACGGGGAAACGATGCCTTTCTCCATGCTCATGAACATGTAGTTGGTGGATTCGGTCATGCATACGTACATGACGAAAAGGGCAAGGATGGAAGTGAGGATATCAAGACCCCGGCGGACGTTTCTCGGGAATTTCTCAAAGAGGAAATCCACGCAGATGTGTCCATTCCGCCTCATAGTATAGGACATGCCGAAAAAGCCGGCCAGTACCAGGAGGTAGGTGGAAATTTCCATAACCCAGACTGTGGGGCTATGGAGGAGACTCCGGGCAATGATTTCATAGCAGATCATGAAGGCTGTCAGTAAAACAGCAAGCCCTGCGATGGCAGCGGCTATATTGGTGACAAGACCAAGCACATGATCATACATTTTATAAACGGAACGCACAGGACAGCCCTCCTTTTTTGTTTAACATAGTTAATTTAACAGATAGAGACATTCGCGATTTTCGGGATGCGGGGCGCGGGGTGCGGGGTGCGGGAGTGGTGGCGCCTTGAAATATAAATGGCGCCAATATGGAATTAGTTTAATCCCAACCGGTCTCTGCCGGATAAATGGGAAAACTTCCGGCCCGAAGGGCTCAGCCGCGCATATATAGCGGCGAAGCCGCTCTGCGCGGCTCCTTCCCGAGCCCCGAACCCCGAACCCCGCTCCCCGATTACCGCTAAATGAAATCAAAGGTATAACGGGAAGATGAGACAGAACAATTACTTCGCTGCCGCGCTGGCTTTCAGGCAGTCGTCTACAAGGCGTTTGCCGAAATCGCCCTGTTCTTTTTCGAATTTCGCTACAACAGGAGCTGTAGCTTCCTGCCAGAGGTGGATTTCATCCTTCGGAATCTGGTATACGTCCATGCCTTTGGCTGCCAGTTCCTTCAGGCACCGTTCATCTTCACCCTTGGTTTCCTTGCGGATTTCATCGCGGATTTCGTTGGCCGTATCGGTGATGATCTTCTGCTGGTCCGGGGACAGTTTCTTCCAGGAATTGTCATTCATGGCAACCAGGAATTCCACGTAGGAATGGTTGGTGACGGTGAGGTATTTCGCCACTTCATAAATCTTGCGGGAGAGGATAGCCGTCTGGCCGGAGGACTGTCCGTCGATGGTACCATTCTTGATAGCCATGTAAACTTCAGAAGAAGACATGGTGGTCGGGGAGGCGCCCAGGGCCTGGATGATATCGGCAGAAGTTTCAGAGTAGGAACGGATCTTCATGCCCTTGAAATCTTCCGGTTTTTCGATTTTCTTCACGTTATTGCAGAACTGTACGTATCCATAGTCTGCCCAGATCAGCGGATGAACGCCTTTCTTTTCCATTTCCTGATCCAGCGCTTTGCCCAAATCACCGTCCAGGGCATTGTCGGTGGCTTCATAGGAAGTGAGGACGAATGGCATATCCAGGACTTTCAGGGACGGAACCACCATGGACCAGCGGGCAATAGAGTTCATACCGATATCAAGTCCGCCGCTCATGAGGGCATCATTCATATTGCTGTCGTTATACAGCTGGCCGGCCGGATACATTTTGATTTCAATGGAACCTTTGGACCGTTCCTGGACCAGTTTGGCAAATTTTTCGACGCTCTTGGACAGATGGTGTTCTGCAGGGAGCTGATAAGCCATTTTCAGTTCGACCTTCTGGGCACTCCCGGAAGCAGCGGCTTTCTTTTCGCCGCCGCCGGACATACCGCAGCCGGACATCATACCTGCAATGGCAAGGGCTGCCAGACCTGCTAAAATTACCTTGTTACTTCTATTGAACATACCCATAATCATTTTCTCCCTTCTTGTTTTCAAATTCATTTCTGAATGAAGCGTACCCCTTCCAGACTACAAAAACGCCCTGATTGATGAAAATCAACCAGGGCGTAAACCTACGCGGTACCACCTCGCACTATACTCTACGGCCGGTAACGATGCCACTCGTCATATCCTACTCCGTTCAGATATGAAACTCACGGACGACTCTGTGGGGACCCTTTGCTGCCTTTCACCATCCGGCAGCTCTCTGCGAAAGAGCGATCTCACTCGCTTCCGATCATAGTCATTAGTGCTGTGAAGCTTTATTCAAAAATTTATGGTTGTTGTTAGTATAACCCTGACCTTTCTTTTTGTAAAGGGGGATTTGGAAATATTTTTCCAGCTTCTCTATTCATGGTAATCATTTCCCCGGCAAATATGGAAATAGAATCTTTCTTCATGGCGCGGCCCTCCTCATTTCTGCCGGGAACCTTTTGGCTGTCAGCCTCGTATGTGACTTGTACGCTTTCCCTATCAGGCATCAGGCCGTGCCTCACTTCTTCACGGAGCTCCCCGGGGATGTATGTGCCTTTCAGCTCACGTTCGACTTGTACGATCGTACAG
>DKQZ01000002.1 GCA_002471975.1 Dialister sp. UBA7295
AGTTATCAGTTATCAGTTCATAGTTATCAGTGGAGGAGGCCCGCATCAAATTGGATAGCGGGCCATTTTTATACACAGTTTTCATCAGAAATGGTTAAATATTCATATAAAAGGCCGCCTCTTCTGTGTAATGGCGGCCACCACAACTGCGAACTNNTAACTAATAACTGATAACTATTCCCCTGAAGCTTTTTAAAAAATGATTTCTATTTTTGTACACCCTCTTTTTTAATGGGGAATGTGCTCAGGCGGGGATGAAATTCCCGATATCAGTCATTATTAAGTGAAACCAAAGCAGGACATGCGAATGGGAAAGGCTCCCCGAAGTTCGGGCAGTCAGCGCAGCTGACGGAGGGGATGTACTATCGTACAAGTCGAAAATGAGCTAAAAGGTAAACTCATCCCGGGGAGCTTTGGCGCAGCTAGTGAGGGGGAACTGCACTATGTTAGACAATCATCCTTCGTTAAAATTGTCTTGCGTCCCCCAACGGGGAAAACTCTGCCGAAGAGGGTGTTGCGGGGCTATCTATCGAAAGAATGATAAGTGACACAGAAGATATCATGCGTTACGTAATCATGAATCTTCATCAATTCTCATTCTGAATGATAATCGTCGCTCCTGCGCTATATGTTTTCGTCGGAGATTCGTCCTCCCACCGCATTCGCGGAGCCCTCCTCTCGAGGAGGGCCACTTGCTTACCGATAGAGTCAACTATCCCGAGCGAGTTTCATCAGTCAGCCCCATATGTGCCTTGATGTGATAGTTCCCCTGAGTCGGCTGCACTTTCGACTGTATACTTTCCCAGTAGAACATGCACGGAAGACAGCATATAAAAGCTGGCGGACTTCATAATTCTGACGTCCGCCACCTACCCGCACCCCGCACCTCATTTCTTTTTAATCAATACTTGCCGCCTGTGAATTTGCGCCGCACCGCCCCTAATCCCTAAGCCCCCAATCCCCAATTCCTTTATTTGAGAAGACTGAAGGCAAAAGTGGGGCTGTACAATAATTACACAACATGCAGAACTGCCGAAAATTACAAAGTTATCAGTTCATAGTTATCAGTGAAGGAAACCCGCATCATATTGAATAGCGGGCCATTTTTATACATAATTTTCATTGAAAATGGTTAAATTTAATATAAAAGAGGCCGCCTCTCCAATATAAAGGCGGCCAACGCAACTGAGAACTGATAACTAATAACTGATAACTATATTCCCAAATGTTTTTAAAGAAGGTGAATCTATTTTTGTACACCTCCTTTTTCTCTTTCTTTACAGCGGCATGCCTCTTCCCATTGACGTAGAATCTTCCATTTTATAAAATAAGAATGAAAAAATGTCATTTCCTTTTTGTTTTTATCCACTTGTAAAAGGCAGGGTGATTTTTGATGGCTGGAAAGATCTGGAGTCCCAAAGACTTTCTGAAATATTTTCCCGGCGGTCTGGCACTGGTTTCCATGGATGGTTCGGAGACACTTCTTTATGTGAATAAAAAGCTGGCATCCCTTGCCGGGTTTTCTTCGGTCGAGGAGTTCCAATCCTCCGGCATCCGGACGCTGAAGGACCTCGTCTTTGCCGATGACTATACGCCCCTTCTCCGGCTGTATGAAAGAGGGGGAAGTGACCGGGATGAGGGAGTCTCCATTTATTTCCGCCTTCCCGACAGGGGACAGGGCGTCATGCCCATGGCCGGCACGATCCGGGTTTATCGGGAGGCGGAAGATCATCCCTGCTGGTGCCTGACGCTTCACAAGAATCGTCCCACCGGGGCGTCTTCTCCCGTCGACGCCATGACCGGAGTCCTTTCACCGAAAGGTCTCTTTGAACGGGCCACTGCCATACATGATATGGACGTGGCAGGGGGGCTCTATGGCAGCCGCATTCCAATGTTCGTGAATCTCACCAATTTCAAGCTTTACAATATGCAGCATGGCACGAAAGGTGGAAATAAACTGATCCGGAAAATGGCAGAGTGCCTCCGCCATTATTTCCCTACCGCCCTCATTGGCCACCAGGCAGGAGATCGCTTTACTCTCCTTGCACCCCGCATGGATCCGGTGCCCCTCATCGAATCCCTGAAGAAAGACCTGGAGGACTATATCGGCGATTCCTCCATCCGTCTCAAAGTGGGGATTTTCCGCTATGATTTCCGCCCCGGCCATCCACTGGATGAAAAAGTGATAAATACCTTCGATATGGCCAAACTGGCGGCCGACTCCATCCGACGGGACGGCTCCCGCACCTGGGCCTATTATGAAGAATCCATGGGCGATGACCTGGAGGACCGGGCCTATGTGCTGAAACATTTCGAAGAAGCTTTACAGAAGAAATATATCAAAGTCTATTTCCAGCCGGTCATCCGGACTCTCACGGGAAAGCTCTGCAGCATGGAAGCCCTTTCCCGCTGGGAGGACCCGGAGAAGGGACTCCTCTCGCCGGGCCTCTTCATCCCGGTGCTGGAAGAATACAAGCTGATCCCTCTCCTGGATTGTTACATAATTGAAGAAGTGGCCCGTCACTTCTGTTTCCTCCGTGAAAACCACCGGACCATCGTGCCCGTATCCGTCAATTTTTCCAGAATCGACTTTGACCGCATGGACCCGGTGAAATTCCTGGAAAGCATCGTGAGGAAATATAAGCTGGAGCGCCGCTGGTTCTGCGTGGAAATCACCGAATCTGCCCTGGCCATCGATGGGGAGCACCTGAAAAAGGAAGTGGATCGTTTCCGCGAGGCCGGTTACGAATGCTGGCTCGATGATTTTGGGAGCGGCTATTCCTCCTTCAATACGCTGCAGAATTTCCATTTCGATGAAATCAAGATCGATATGGCCTTCCAGCGCTCCTCAGGGGAAGAAAGCAGCAAGATTCTCTCCTCCATCGTACTCATGGCGAAATCTCTCGGCATCCACACCCTGGCAGAAGGAGTGGAAACAAAAGCGCAGGCCGAATTCCTGCGGTCCATCGGCTGCGAGAAAATCCAGGGCTATTATTATGGCCGGCCCATGCCCTATGACAATCTGGTCAATCACTGCATGGCCCATGACATTATCCCCGAATCGGACACAGAAGCGGCAGTTTTCGAAAAAGCGGGCCATATCAATGTAATCACCGATACGCCCACGGCCATTTTCATGTATGACGGAAACGAAACCACCCTGCTCCTCATGAATGAGGCCTTCCGCAAGGTTGTCCTGCCTCTCTGGGGCGACTTTGCCAGAGGGGAAACCCTGATTTTCACCAAAAGCATTCTTGACCATTCCCAAAACTATGTCCACCTCCTCCAGAAGGCCATAGCCAGCAGGAAAATGGAAACCCTGACCTTCGTGGAAAATGAACAGTACCTTCGCTGCAATCTGGAAGTGTCCGCTTCCCTCTTCGGCCTCACCGTGGGGAGAGAAGAAATGTACAACATCACCTTTGACGGGGAAACGAAAGCCATCCACCGGCTGGATCGTATTTCCAGGACTCTCCTTACCTTCTACGAAGGGATTTACTACTATGACCTTCAGAAAGACCGCATGGAAATCCTGGCCTCCGTGCTCCCTGACCAGAAGCCGGGCGACATTCTCACCTTCGAAGAAGCCCGCTCCATGGCAGACGTCCTTCACCCCGATGACCGGGAACGGTTCCTTGCCTTCATGAACCGGGATAAACTGGATGAAGCCATGTCATCGGACCTCATCCCCATGATTTCCACCGTCTTCCGGGTCCGTCAGAAAGATGGCAGCTACCGGTGGAAAGAAAATACCATCATCATCCTGAAACAGGAAAATCATCCGGCCTTTCTCTATATCATCAAAGACGCCGCCCTGGAAGCAGCAGAAGACAAGGCGTCAATTCTGGGCACCGTCCTTCGCTCCATGAATATTTCCGAAAATGAAAAGTCCCTCCTCTCCGGCGATTCACAGGCCATCCTTGATGCCCTCCGTCAGGTGCGGGGAGTCAATATGTTCTGGAAAGACCGGAAACGCCGCTTCCTGGGTGCCAGCCGTGGACTCCTTGAATATTACGGCATGAAAGACGAATCGGAAATGATCGGGAAGACCGACGAAGACATGGGCTGGCATGTGAGCAATACGAACTACCCGGACCTGGAAGAAAAAATTTTCCACTCCGGCGTCCCCTCGGAAAATGCTCCGGGCCGGTGCATCATCCGCGGCAAAATCCATCGTATCCGGGCTTTCAAATATCCCGTATATAAAAACAATCAGATCATTGGCCTTCTGGGGTATTTCACCGACGAAGACAGCAGCGGGGCTATGAAGGAAAGTGACGAAAACCTTGGCCTCGTCCATCGGGAGACGGGACTCCTCTCCTATCGGGGCATGATCATGACCGCCCTGAATTACGATCAGTACTATCACAGGACCGGGAGAGACTACCTGGCCATCCTTCTCCATATCCCGGGTCTTGACGAAATGGGGAAGAAATATGGCGAAGAAGCGTTCAACAGCCTCGCCAGAGTCTATACCGACATGATTGCCGAATTCTTCTATCCCCACAGCACCCTGGCCTATCTGGGCGGCAGCCGTTACATGATTTTCATGGAACACAGAAGCGAAGAAGAAGCCCGGGGCATGATGAAGAACCTCACGCGGAAAATCTACAGCATCCGGGAAAACGAAGGCCTTCCCGTGACCCCTTACCTTCACTACGTCCTTGCCCAGGGCTCTGAAACAAGAAATATAGACGAACTCCTCAGCCTTCTGAATGAACGGATGGCAGAATTGGAAAACGACTTCTACGCTGACTCCATCTTCGTAGGGAAACGAATCGCCTTCGACCTCGAAGACTTCGAAACCCTGGAACATGCCGTCTTCATCAGCGATCTGGACAGTCGGGAAATCCTCTACGTCAATCCCGCCATGAGAGAAGTCCTCCACTACCCGGAAGACAAGCCCCTCTCCGGGGAAACCGTGGAAACCCTTCTCAAAGGCCGCTATCAGCAGCCCGCCTATATCACCCTCAACCTTAAGAGAGGACAATTCCTTCCCCAGACCTTCCGGGATCCGGAGACCGGAGAAATCTGGAAAATCTACCACACCCTCATTCCCTGGCGGGGAAGGAACTGCCACTTCGCCATGGGAGTCAGAATGCAGGGAAATACATAAGATTCGTGAAACGGATGAGGAAGCAGCCGTCAGCCGTTAGAAAAAAGCCTCTCAGGTCCATTAGGACTTGGGAGGCTTTTTTGATGAAAAAAGACGGGGCGGGGAGGCGGCAGGCATTTCAGGCTGGAAAACTGACTGTTGAAAGTGCCGTCTGCCCACGACCGGAAGGAATTGGGGATTGAAGGTTCGTACGGGCATTTCAACCCCGTCTGTGCAAAATCCCCATATAAAAATCGCGGCCATCAGGCCGCCACCTTCCCGCTTCCCACACCCCGCACCCCGCACCCCGCTTCCCGATCACCCCGACCATCTCGTTCGCCCCAATTCAAAATATTTCCTCCCTATCGTTCACCGGCTCCCCAAGATTGGGGAGCTGTCGCCGCAGGCGACTGAGGGGTTGTTCTACAGCTGCCCGGGCTGTCTGTGCAAATCCCCCATAAAAAAATCGTGCCGCGTCAGCGGCACACCTTCCCGCACCCCGATCACCTCGATCACCCCAGACCCCCGATTCCAAAGTATTTCTTCCTCCAGTTTTCTTTCAAACAAAAACCCTGAATTCCAAAAAGAGCAATAAAAAAGCAGTCCCCCTAAAAATGGACTGCTTTTTCTTTTAGAAATGATAGTTCAGACCAAAGCCAATGCCGCCCTCATTGTCTATATCGTCCCTGTCATAGTAGGTGTAGTTCACATCCAGATCAAAGGACGTGGGAACGATATCAAGCTGGAGGCCGGCCTTGTACTGTCTTTCTTCCCCGGAAATGAGGAGGCCTGCATAGGCATCGAGGGGACCCAGGACTTTGGCCCTGCCCTCTACCATACCGAATATTTTGGCATCCCGGTCATAGTAATTTCTCGAGCCGGCGCCGACGTAGATATTTCCGATTTTGTACTTCGCATAGACGTCGGTTTCATTGCCCCGGTTGTTCCAATGACGATATTCCGCGCCGATGGCAAGCTTGGGAATCGGTTTGATTTCCAGATGACCGCCATGAATGCCGTCGGCTGCCGTATTGTAACTGTAGCCTGCGTCGATATCCATGATCCCGCCAATGGCAAACGCGCTCCCCGCGCCTGAGAGTGCCAAAACTCCCGCCAGAATCAGAATCTTCTTCATAAGGACTCCTCCTTTCTTACATTCTCTCTTGACTTTATTATATACCTGATTTTCAGAAAAACATATAGAAAAATTTTTAAATTTTTATAAAATGTGAAATGATGACTGTAGTAACCGTAAACTTTTGAATCGGGGCTGTCGGGATGATCGGGGTGATCGGGACTGTCGGGACGGTGTGCCGCTGATGCGGCACGAATATGTATGGGGATTGTGCACAGGCAGCACAGGGACGATAACGGTCAAATGCAGCTCACTCCTTTTATGCTTAGGATTGCACAGATGAACTATTCCCAGTTTTCAAATCCCACGCTGCCATGCCACGATTACTGGTTACTGCGAACTATTAACTTTCCCAGACACCGAAGTCTAAAAAAATCCTCTAACTGCCACAGGCGGTTAGAGGATTTGTGCTTGAAAGGACTCGCAGGAGAATTACTGCTGGCTCTTCTTCACGTTGGCATTCTTATAGCGTGCCTGGCGGGAGAGGACCATTTTTCTCATACGGAGGCTCTTCGGGGTGACTTCTACCAGTTCATCATCGTTGATCCATTCGAGGGCGGATTCAAGGGTGAATTTGCGGCAGGGCGGCAGTTTGATGGCATCATCGGAGCCGGCTGCACGAGTATTGGTGAGGTGTTTCTTCTTGCAGGGATTGACGTCCATATCCTGGTCACGGGCATTTTCACCCACGATCATGCCTTCATAGACTTCTACGCCCGGTTCGAGGAACAAATCGCCACGGTCAAGAACGGAGTTCAGACCGTAAGCAGTCGTTGTGCCTGCTTCGAAAGCGACCAGGGAGCCTCTTGTTCTTTCAGGAATATCTCCCTTGTAAGGAGCATAGCCCTGGAACACGTGGTACATAATGCCCGTTCCGCGGGTGGTGGTGAGGAGTTCATTTCTGAAACCGATGAGTCCGCGGGCAGGAATGGAGAATTCCATCTTCATGTAGCCTGCCAGTTCATCCATGGAAATCATTTCCGCTCTTCTCGGGCCAAGGCCTTCCATGACGGCGCCCATGAATTCCTGGGGAACTTCGATGGTGAGGCGTTCCAGCGGTTCACATTTCTTTCCATCGATGGTTTTGTAAATAACCTGGGGCTTGGAAACTTCCAGTTCGAATCCTTCACGGCGCATGGTTTCGATGAGGACGGAGAGATGAAGTTCACCGCGGCCGGAAACCTTGAATGCGTCGGAAGTATCGGTATCTTCTACGCGGAGGGCCACGTTGGTTTCGATTTCTTTATAGAGACGGGCACGGATATGACGGGAAGTGACGAAATCCCCTTCCTTGCCGGCAAAGGGGCTCTTGTTGACATGGAATACCATGGACAGGGTCGGTTCGTCGATATGAATGGTCGGGAGAGCTTCGGGATTGGTGGCATCGGCTACGGTTTCTCCGATATTGATATCTTTGAACCCTGCCATAGCGCAGATATCGCCGGCTTTGACTTCAGCTGCCGGGGTCCGTTTCATTCCCTGCCAGGAGAAGAGGGAGCCGATATGGTCGGTGCGGGATTTTTCTCCATCCGTGATGGAAACGGTCATGCCCTGCTTTGCGGTACCGCGGGTGACACGGCCGATGGCCACTTTGCCCAGATAATCATCGGCTTCCAGGGTGGTCGCCATGATCTGAAGGCTGCCATCCGGATCCACATCCGGGCAGGGGCAGTATTTCAGGATGGTATCAAAGAGGGGTCCCAGGTCTTTGCCTTCATCTTCCATATGGAGTTTGGCAATGCCGTTTCTGGCGGAAGCATAGATCAGCGGGAAATCGAGCTGGTCATCATCTGCTTCCAATTCGATGAAGAGGTCCAGAATTTCGCCTTCCACGTCGGAAATACGCTGGTCCGGACGGTCGATTTTATTGATGACGACGATTGGCTTCAGCTTATGTTCCAGAGCCTTGCGGAGTACATACTTGGTCTGGGGCATGGGTCCTTCATGAGCATCTACCAAAAGCAGAACACCGTCAACCATATTGAGGATACGTTCTACTTCGCCGCCGAAATCCGCATGCCCTGGGGTGTCGACGATGTTGATCTTTACACCATTGTGCATGACAGAGGTATTCTTGGCCAGAATGGTAATGCCTCGTTCTCTTTCCAGCGGGTTGGAGTCCATGACACGTTCTTCCACTTTCTGGTTTTCTCTGAATACATGGCTCTGTTTCAACATAGCGTCCACAAGAGTCGTCTTGCCATGGTCGACGTGAGCGATAATGGCAATATTGCGGATATCTTCTCTTTTCATTTCTTTCTTTTTCTCCCTCGGAAATACAGAAAAATTTCAATGCATCTTGGTTATTATACCATAGAAAGGCAAAGATGTTTATAAGAAATTGTCAATACGGTTTATTATAGCATGGTTTATCTGCCATTACAATAATTATGTCAGGGAAACTTCCAGCGGGGACAGCTTTTGTTTCGGGGCAATCGAGGGGTATCGGGGCGGTCGGGGTTATCGGGAAGGATATGGGGCTGTACAATAATTACACAATATGTGGAAATACCGGAAGTGATAAAGTTATCAGTTATCAGTTCATAGTAATCAGTGCAGGAGGCCCGCATCAAACTGGATGGCGGGCCATTTT
>DKQZ01000015.1 GCA_002471975.1 Dialister sp. UBA7295
ATACTTCTTCAGCAGCCTCGAAACTGGGGGCTGTGGACATAGAGGGAGATATTTCTTCCCTTTCCGTCATGATTCAGAAATATTATAAAAACTATTCATAACCAATTGATTGTTCTTGTAAATTTCAAACCGGAAAATGCAAAGCAGATGGAAATTTAATGAGGGAGGGGTTTCAATGAGCAGTAAATTAATCCTGGTGGCCGATGATGCGGCTTTTATGCGAAAGCTGATTCGCATGACTCTGGCAGAAACGGGACTGACAGATATCGTGGAAGCTTCAGATGGTGATGAAGCTGTGACTATTTACAAAGAAAAGCATCCGGACCTGGTGCTTCTCGATATTACCATGGTCCGTAAGAACGGGCTGGAAGCGCTTCAGGAAATCATGGATTACGATCCCATGGCAAAAGTCATCATGTGCTCAGCCATCGGGCAGGAGCAGACTGTCATGAGCGCGCTTACGATAGGAGCTGTCGATTACGTGGTGAAGCCTTTCGAGAAGGATAAGCTTATCGAAACTGTTCAGGGTCTTTTGTGAGAAAAGAGGATCATTATGGCAACCAAAAATACATCCGTGGGAAGGCGGCTGGATCATATCGCCCTGGCCTCATTCCTCTGCTTCCTCATCTGCGTGGCTGTCTCAGTGGCCGGTATTTTCATGATCAGCAGCGACTTTAAGGATTTTGTGGGCAATGAGTACAGCGCAGTCAATGCCCGCAACGGCATAACCCGGGGAAATCAGGGGATGGGGATGAATCTGTGCAAAATGATTCTTTCCTCCACCGAAGGGGATATGGCAGAAGTCGAAAAAAGCTATCAGGAATGTCTTTCCGACTTCAAAGATATGGAAGACGGCATTTCCAAATTGACCGAATCCGATTCGGTACACCAGAATACGGTCCGTTCCTCCATGGTGAGACTGCAGGACTCCAAAAAGATTATTGACGAGATTCACAGCCTTTGCCGGGATGGCAGGGCAGAAGAGGCATGGACTCTTTACAAGTCCGATTATGCCCCTGTATTGGATGAGACGTCACAGGCCCTCATGAAAATGCTGGATGATGTGGAAAATTCGGCAAACAATCATATTTCCCATCTCACTGTATTTTCCAGTACCATGTATATCGTAGTCTCCGTTGTGGGACTGGTCCTTCTGGTCTTCCTGATCGTGGTGACCAAACGCACCACCAGAAGCATCATCGAACCCCTGAAGGAACTGGAAATTTCCTCTGAACACCTCCGGAGTGGCAAACTGGACAGCCATATTTCCTTTGAATCCGATGATGAACTGGGCGCACTCTGCACCAATTTCAATACGGCCACGGAATACCTTTCTTCCTACGTCAATGAAATCGCCGACTTTTCCGCTGCCATGAGTAAAGGAAAACTGGATTATCAGCAGAAAGTAGAATTCTTCGGCGATTTCAAACAGATCGGGGAATCCCTGACCAGCCTCAGCACCACACTCTCCGAAGATTTAAGAAAGATTTCGACCAGTGCCGATCAGGTCAGCCGCGGGGCTGCCCAGATGTCTGCCATGGGCCAGTCCTTGTCTCAGTCTGCCGTCGAACAGGCTTCCAGTGTCCAGGAAGTGGCAGCTACGGTCAATTCTGTCTCCGATCATGTCACTGAAAATGCGGCCAATGCATCAGAAGTGCGGGATACGGCGAAGACCCTTTATGAAAATATGTCCGGTTATGCGGTGATCATGAAAGATATGAACGGGACCCTGACCGATACCCGTGCCATGACGGACAAGGTAAGCGGCATCATGAAAAATCTGGAAAGGATTTCTTTCCAGACCAATATCCTTTCCCTGAATGCAGCTGTCGAAGCAGCCAGGGCGGGGGATGCGGGAAAAGGATTTGCCGTCATTGCCCGGGAAATCCGTGAACTGGCGTCCGAGGCATCCCAGGCCAGTACGAATACGAGCCTGCTTCTTGGAAATATGATTGAGAAAATCGAAAAAAGCGCTGACTATTCGAGCAGAGCCATTGATTCCCTCCAGACGATCAAAGAAGAAAGTAAACAGACTGCCGACCTGATCGACAAGATCACCCGGGCATCCAACGACCAGGCTACTTCCATCACCCAGGTGCGGCAGAGCATGAATGAAATTTCCAACAGTATCCAGTCCATCTCCACGACTGCCGAAGAAAGCGCTGCTTCTGCAGAAGAACTCATCGGTCAGATGAAGCTTCTGAACAAGATGGTCGATTCCTTTGAATTCCGTAAGAACGACTGAAAGGAGCAGACATGAGTGAATTTGCCAATCACAGCGAAGAAGATAAGGATATGCTGCGGGAAATAGGAAATATTGGAAGCGGCAATGCCCTGACCAGTCTTTCCATCATATTAAAAAGTCCCCTGACACTGGGATTGCCGGACTGCAGGGTATTGAAGAAGGAATCGGCGGGGCAGCTGCTTTCTGATCCCGGGAATATGTATGCGGGAGCCGCCATATCCGTGTCCGGGGCGGTGGACTGTCTGCTGTTCCTGCTTTTGAACAGGGAATTCACGCGGAAAATCCTTTCCAATCTGGATCCGGATGATGCTTTTGACGTCATGAAATTAACGGAAGACCAGAAATCAGCCCTTGAAGAGGTGGTCAATATCATGGGCGGCAGCTACATGACTGCCGTGGGCACCCTTCTGGGCGGTGAAATGACCATGACTGTGCCAAAGGTGTCCGTGGGCAGGGGAGAAGTCATTCTGGGAAAGTTCCTGGATGAATATATGGCAGGGTCCCGGGATTTCCTGTTCATCAAGACGCCATTTACCTGCGGGAATAAGAAACTGGAAAGTTATATGCTCCTTTGCCCGACGGAGAAATCCCTGGATGACCTCATCCGGCGTCTCTGCTGATCAAAGGGAATAAAGAAATAATCGGAGGAATCATGGCATTCTTCAGTGAAGAAATGAAGCCCATGCTCGATACCTATCTGGGAGAAACTTCTGAGCTCATGGCAGACTTCGACCGCATTGTGGACGAAGGGGAACAATCGAATACGTTTACCCCGGATGACATCGCTGAACTTTTCCGCAGCGCCCATACCATCAAAAGCTCCAGTGCTGCCATGGGACTCAACGCTCTCTCCAGGCTGACCCATCACATGGAGGATCTCCTCGGTATTTTCAGGGAGGATCCGAAGAAAATTCAGGGCCGGGTCTCCCGGGTGCTCGGTCATTTCTATGAATACAGCGATTTCGTGAAGAAAGAACTGGCCCGCATGCAGGATGATGACTATCAGCCGGCCGAGGGGGATTCCATTTATGAAGAGCTCACGGAGGATATCCGCTTTTTCAGCCATCCGGATACGGAAGAGGGCCCTGAAGGGGCAAAAAAAGAAGCGCCTCTCTCCGGGGATGAGGATATTTCCCTGCCGAAGCCTTCGGATGGGGAAATCATGCTCCATCTCACCTTCCGTCCCGACGTGGCCATGATCAATGCCAGGGCCATGGTCATCGAACGGCAGATTTCAGGAAAATTTCATGTCCTCGCCATAGCTCCCAAAGTGCTGAATGGGGACGAGTCCGGAAACTTTCTTACCAAACGGGGCATGTACGTCGTGTTCCCGGAAAAGGAAGCGGATGAAGCGCGGAAAATGCTTTCCAAAAACCTCTATCTCAGCAAAGTGGAAGATGCGGCAGAAGAAGACCCGCCATCTCCCAAAGAAGAGATGGGGGAAAAGAAATATGAACTTTCGGCGAAAGAAAAATTTATTTCCCTCCGCTGGGAGAATATACAGGAATTACAGAATGTGGGCGGAGGCCTCCTGGCTTCCGAATCCCTTGTGAGGAAGATCGCGGGAAATCATCCGGAGATCCCGGAACTGAAAGATTTTAATGCCGATTTCACAAGACTTCTGGAGGAACTTATTTCCCGCATCGATTCCATGGCCCTTGTCCGCGTTTCTTCCCTGGTGCCCCAGCTCAATCGTACCGTATGGGACATGTCCCGGAATATGGACAGGGAAGTAGATTTCCAGGTAGAGGGGCAGGAAATAAAAATCGACAGGAATCTCTATAACAATATTTCCGAGCCCCTGCTCCATATGATCCGGAATTCCCTGGACCATGGCATCGAACCGAAGGAAGAGCGGCTGGCCCTGGGGAAAAGTGAAAAAGGGCATATCCGTCTCACCGTGGAAAATCAGGGAAGCCACGTCATCTTCCGTATCTTTGACGACGGCAGGGGGATGAAATATAAGGAAATCCTGGCTAAAGCGGAGAAAGAGGGGAAACTGGACAAACCGGCTTCCGCCTACACCGAGGAAGAAGCGCTCCAGCTCATCATGAAGCCCGGTTTCTCCACGTCGGATCACGTCACCCAATATTCGGGCCGGGGCGTGGGCATGGATATTGTGAATCATGTGGTCAGCGGTTTCGGCGGGCGGATTTTCATCAGGACAAAACCGGGAAAGGGTACGGAAATCGCCATCGATATGCCCGTCTCCGTGACTGCCGTGGAAAGCCTTGGCTTTAAAGTGGGTCCCTACGTCTGCGTCCTTCCCCTTTACAATGTGGAAATGATTTTCAGCCATGAAGAGGGGGAGGAGAGAATCGGTTCCCGGGAGGGGAAACGGATCTTCACCATGAGAAAGAGGGAAATACCGGTCCTCGATCTCCATAAAGCCTATGGCGTCGAAGGAGAAGAAAATTATTTCATCGTCGTCCGCAGCATTGAAGAAGAATTCTGCATCGGCGTCGATACGGTCACGGGACAGGAGACGGCCTCCAGCCAGCCCATTCCGAAGATTCTTGAAGGAAACTGGCAGGCCTCCACGGGCATCCGCAATGCCATCATCCATGCGGACGGGTCCATAGGCTTTGCCCTGAATGCGGTCCTCTTGAATGTGCTTTGCCAAAAACAGGGGAAGGAGGAGTGAGTATGGGGAAAGAAAAAGGAGAAATTCTTGTATTCCTCCTGGGAAATAAAGAGTATGGACTGCCGGTAGAGAAAATCAGGAAAATCCTGGCAGCTCCTCTCATCACTTCCATACCCCTCATGCCGCCCAGGATGCTGGGCATCATGAACTACAGGAATTCCATCGTCCCCCTGCTGGAGCTGAAAGAAATCCTTCGGGAAGATATCGAAGCCCCCGTCATATTGACGGAAGAAGAAGAAAATGCGGGCGCTGAACGGCAGGGCATGGAAAAATTCATTCTCGATGAACCCGAAGAAAACGAGGATCAGGAAGAAAATATTTCCCTGAAAAATGAAAATAAAGGAACGGGAGAGGCCCTCTTCCTCATTGCCCGGGGGGCAGGCGGACTGACAGGACTCTCCGTGGATGCCTTCCTTGGCGTGAAAAAGACGGAAGGCGCAAAAGTCCTCAGCCGGGAAAATAAGGAATACGACTTCGGCATCAAAGTCAAAGAAGTCATCCTGCGGGATCCCGCAAAGCCCCGCATTACCATCCTGGAAGTCTGAAACAAAAGAAGAAATTGACAGACTGATGACCTGATTACAGTCGAAAGGAGACTGTATGACGTTGCCTTTTGAATCGGAGATTGTCGGGGATACTCGGGAATATCGGGAAGGTGTCGGCACTGATGTGCCGACAATTTTTTTATGGGAAATGGGGCAGACGGGCAAAAACGGGGTGCGGGGAGCGGGATGCGGGGTGCGGGAAGGTGTGCCGCTGGTGCGGCACGAGTATGTATGGGGATTGTACACAGGCGAGGGTAAAACGGATTTCGGATTGGGGATTTCGGAATTCGGGAAGGTGTGCCGCTGGTGCGGCACGAGTATGTATGGGGAATGTGCGCAGGCGAGGGTAAAAAGCCCGTATAGCAGGAAGGAATTGGGAATTGGGGATTTGGGATTAGGGAGGTGTCGGCACTGATGTGCCGACAATTTTTTATTGGGAAATGGGGCAGACGGGCAAAAACGGGGTGCGGGGTGCGGGAAGGTGTGCCGCTGATGCGGCACAATTATATAGGGGGAATGTACACAGGCGAGTTTGAAAAGCCCGTAAGTATTGAAAATCCACCTGCCCCCGAGTCCGGGGAGCAGAGAGCGAAGCGAGCAGGGGGGACGATCGCAGCCGGCGCATATGAGGCTGAATGACGAAATATACCTGGGGCAATTGGCTCTATCGGTAAAAGCGGACCTCCCCGAAGTGCGGGGAGGTGCCCAAAGGGCAGAGGGGATGTCAGAAAGGAACATGACGAAAATGACTATAAAGGTACACGCGCAGGGGCTGGCACAAGGCACTTATGAGGCTGATTGGCGAAAGGTACCCGGGACAAATGAGAAAATTACTTTTTATGGAAAGGTTCCCTTCCATAGAAGTCCGGAATGAGGAAAGGCGTCGGAAAAATTCGATTTCCAAAAGAAAAGCAAGCTCCAAAAGGGGCGATATGTTATACTAAAAGTGATAATGGACTGATGAATCTGAAGGTCATTTAGTATCAAAGGGGGTTATCATGAAGTTTCTGGTATGTGTGAAACAGGTCGTGGACACTTCTAAAATGGAAGTCGACCCGGTCACTGGAAGATTGAAGAGAAATAATGCGAACAGCATCCTGAATCCGCTGGACAGGAATGCCCTGGAAGCGGCTTTCGGGCTTCGGGAAAAAGTGGGCGGAACGGTCACCGTCATCACCATGGGTCCTCCCCAGGCAGGAGCTGTCCTGAAAGAAGCTGTTTCCATGGGAGCGGATGAAGTCTATCTGGCGACGGACCGTGCCTTTGGCGGGGCAGATACCCTGGCGACCAGTTATACCTTGGCCAAAGTCATTGAAAAGCTGGGCCATTTCGATCTTATTTTCTGCGGACAGGAGTCCATCGACAGCAATACGGCCCAGATTGGTCCGGAAATTGCGGCAACCCTGGGTATTTCCGACGTCAGCGGCGCTACGGATATTTCCTTTGAAAAAGAAGGATTCATCACCGTTCACCGGCCCCTCAAGGAAAATGTGGAAGTCCTGGACCTGAAGCTTCCTGCCGTCATTACCTGTACGGCTGACCTCAACAAACCGAGATACCCGAGCCTTAAGGGCATTCTGAAGAAGAATGAAGTGGAAATCCACAATATCACCTCTGCCGACGTGGATGTGGATCCGGGCCGCATTGGCATGAAAGGATCGCCCACCCAGGTGCGCCAGGTCCGTCCCATCGTGCCGCCGAAGAAAGAAAATCTCCGGATCGAAGATAAAACGGCTGAAGAAGCAGCGGACGGCCTTTTCGAAGCCATGAAGAAACTGAATCTCATGTAAGGAGGGCATTATGGATTTTTCTGAATATAAAGGAATATATGTCATCGGTGCTCTCGAAGACGGAAAGATTCAGAGGGTCACCGGAGAACTCACCGGAGAGGCCAAGGTGCTGGCCAACGAGCTGGGAGAAAAAGTGGAAGTCATCCTTTTGGGCGGTAAACTTTCCGATCAGCCGGAAAGTCTGATTTCCCTGGGAGCTGACGTGGTCTACGTCATGACCAGTCCCATCCTTGACCATTATGACGGAAAGGCTTACCAGAAAGCGCTGGCAGGCTTCCTCAAAGATAAAAAGCCGGATACCGTGATTTTCGCTGCCACTGCCTATGGTCGTGATTTGGCCCCCAGAGTAGCAGCCGAACTTGTCTGCGGTGTCACAGCCGACGTGACTGAACTTTCTGCGGATAAGGAAAAGGGCCTTGTCATCTGGTCCCGTCCTGCCATGGATGGAAATATTATGGCCGACATCGTGAGCCCTCTCTTCCGTCCCCAGGTAGGGACCGTGCGCCCCGGTATTTTCAGGTATCCGAAAGCTGACGAAACGAGAAAAGGGGAAGTGGTCCATGTACCGCTCACGCTTTCTTCCGATGACCTTGGCACCATTCTCAAAGAAATCATTCAGGGTGAAAAGGAAGAAAATCCCGTGGACCTCGCAAAAATAGTGGTTGCCGGGGGACGCGGTTTCCACAGTGAAGAAGAATGGAAATGGGTCCATGAGCTGGCAGACCTTTTAGGGGGAGCGGTGGGCTGCAGCCGTCCGATTTCCGAACTGGGCTGGGAACCCCACAGCCGACAGATCGGTCAGACCGGAAAGGGTATTTCCCCGAAGGTTTACTTTGCCCTCGGCATTTCTGGTGCCATGCAGCATATGTGCGCTGTCAATGCAGACATCATCATTGCCGTCAACAAGGATCCGAAGGCGCCGATCATGGAGCTTGCCGACTATGCCATTGTGGCTGACCTCAAAGAATTTATGCCTCTTCTTATAGAAAAAATAAAAAAGGCAAAGGCAGAAAAACAGGCCTGAACAATGGTATAATACAGAGAGACAGTTTATTAAGAATCCGGGACACCGGTCCCGGTTCATTTGAACTTTGCGGAGGTGAACGGTATGGCAGATTACAAACCTACCATTTACTACAATCACAATTTCTATTATGACTTTGGCCCCCTCATCACCCCGGATGACAGAGGCATCATGTTTGGCGACGGCGCTTATGAATGGATCCGCATTTTCCACGGCCATCCCTTTGCCCTGTCCTATCATACCGACCGTCTCTACCGTTCCATGAGACTTCTCGGCATCCGTCCTGTCACTGCGCCGGATGAATTCACGGAAATCGTGGAGACCGTCATTGACGAATCCAGTGTGGAAGAAGGGTATGTGAAGATCATCGTGACCCGCGGCGCCGGAGAGCATGATTTCACCATTCCGGCCAGAAATAAACTTCGTCCGAACGTCCTGGTTTACGCAAAACCCATCGACCTTAAGTCCATCGAAGCCGTCCAGGGCGGTGTGAAGTGCATCACCATGGAAGATGACCGCGGTCACCATTCCGATATCCTTTCCCTGAACCAGCTGAACAATATGATGGCCCGGGCCGAAGCGCAGAAGAAGGGCTGCTATGATGCCATTTTCCATCTGGGCGACCTTCTCACTGAAGCCAGCCATTCCAATGTGTGCATCGTCAAGGCAGGCGTCATCTGGACCCCGGCCAAGAATGAACACATGATTCCGGGCATTACCCGTTCCCTGGTTCTCACCCGCGTAGCTCCGACGGCCGGTGTCACCTCCATTGATGACGGTGATGATCCTGTCCGCATGAACGACGTATTCAACGCAGAAGAAGTATTCCTCACCAATACTCTGGACGGCATCATCCCGGTACTCTCTATCGATGGAAAACCCATCGGCAATGGAGAAGTGGGCACCGTAACGAAGAAGATTCAGGAACATTACCATCACCTCATGACCGATGGTCTGCCGTAATAGATCAGTTTTGAAATGAAATAAAAAGCTCATTGACTCCGGCCAATGAGCTTTTTGCATGAAATATTTCCTCCTTCTATGGGTAAGAGAGGAGAACTGCAGGAATAAAAATCTTTCGCTTATAGTTATCAGTTATCAGTTATCAGTTGTGGTTCCTCCACTGATAACCTCATCATTTCCGGCAATTCAACATATTGTGCAATGATTGTACGGGCCTTTTACAGCTGTCAGTTCACAGTTGTGCTGGCGGTCCACATACACTGATAACTGCGAACTGAGAACTGATAACTTCTTATTTTCCAGAGTTTAAAGGATTCTGTAATTATTGAATTTCCATACCCATTCCTCCTGCTCTATGGTTATAATAGAAAGAAATGAGGAGGTGAGGCTATGAATGTACAGCTTGATTTGTACCAGACCCTGGCTGCGGCGGGGGCGGTTTATATTGCGGGCCGTTTCCTGAAGCTTCACTTTTCCGTATTTGAAAAGTTCTGTATTCCCTCGGCCGTGGTGGGCGGGGTGCTTTTTGCTATCCTGAACTGCCTCCTGAGCGTTTCCCATGTATGGCGTTTCCATCTGGATGGAGACGTGCTGGAGCTGGGGCTCATCCTTTTCTTCTCCAGTATGGGCTACATGGTGAGCGGGAAAATGGTGAGGAAAGGGGGAAATGCCCTTTTCCAGGGAAGCCGGATGGTCATCAAAATGGCCCTGCTGGTGCTGGGGCTCATTCTTCTCCAGAATTTCGTGGGCATCCTTTCCGCGAAAATCTTCGGACTTCCCTCCCTTTTCGGCCTCATATCGGGGTCCATTCCCCTGGTGGGAAGCTTTGGAACTGCCGGGGCCTTTGGTCCCGTGCTGGAACGTCTGGGAGTACAAAATGCCGTTTCCATCGGATTTGAAGCGGCCACCTTCGGCATGATCGCCGGTTCCATCCTGGGCGGACCCATCGGGGAAAACCTCATTTTCCGCCATCACCTTCTGCCTTCCATACCTGAAGGCGCTGCAGGGCAGGGTACACAGAAAGGAAAAAGTCCGGAGAAACCGCTCCCGGTCATCCACTTTCCCAATTTCATGTCCGGCTTCGTGCAGCTTCTGATAGCCATGGGCTTTGGCACCTTTGTGAGTCATTTGTTCGCAGTCTTTGGCATCATCGTACCCGCTTACATCGGTGCCATGATTTCAGCCATTATCATCAGAAATACCGGCGAATATTTCCATCTCTATACCGTTTACCCCGATGAAATTCATGTGCTGGGGACCCTTTTCCTCAATATTTTCCTTTCCTGCGCCCTCATGCAGATGAATCTCTGGCAGCAGGCGTCCCTTTTCCTGCCCCTCATGGCGACCCTTCTGATCCAGACGTTGCTGGTGGCCGGTTTTGCGTACTTCATCGTTTTCAAGGCTATGGGGTCAGACTATGATGCAGCCATCATGGCCTCCGGAATCTGCGGCTTCACCATGGGCGCTCTCCCCAATGCGGTGGCCAATATGAACGCCCTCTGCGAACGGTTCGGTCCCGCCCCCACCGCCTACTTCGTCATACCCCTCATAGGCGCATTCGTGGTGGATTTCCTCAACATGTCGACGATTATGATATTGATAAACCTTTTGAAATAAATTTTTTCAAAGACCGCAGGTGTATAAAAAGTTATCAGTTATCAGTTCACAGTTCTCAGTGAAGGAGGCCCGCATCCAATTGGATGGCGGGCTATTTTTATATACAATTCTCGTTGAAAATGGTTAAATCCTTATATAAAAAGGCCGCCTCTCCTATAAAAAGGCGGCCACCACGACTGATGACTGATAACTGATGACTGATAACTGATAACTGATAACTGATAACTGATAACCGACCCGGCTAGCTATTTCTATTTTCCGGTGCCCGGTTGCTTTTTTATGGTATAATTACTGTGTATGTCTATTATTTTACAGGATGGTTCATGATGCGGGTATTGGGAATTGACCCGGGCACCGGGCGCTGCGGGTTCGGGGTGGTGGAGAAGAATGGCACGGCCATCACGCCGGTGAATTACGGGGTCATTGAGACTTATAAGGACCAGAGTGATCTGGAAAGGCTGAATATCGTCTACGAAGGGATCTGCGAGCTTATTGCTGCCTACCGGCCCCAGTTCATGGGGGTGGAGACCCTTTATTTCAATACGAATATCACCACGGGCATCAAAGTGGCCCAGGCGAGGGGAGTCATCCTGCTGGCGGGGTATCGCCAGAATATACCCATCGTCCCCGTGACGCCGCTCCAGGTGAAGCAGCAGCTCACGGGCTATGGCCGGGCGGACAAGAAGCAGGTCATAGAAATGGTGAAAAGGCTCATGCATATCAATAGGAAAATCGATCCCGATGACGCGGCGGATGCGCTTGCCATCGGGCTTACCGCCATTTATCATGTGGAACATGGTCAGTTATTTGAGGGAATGAAATGATTGGATACGTACGAGGCAGGGTGACTGCCCTTTTCAAGGATTCCTGCTTTCTGGAAGCAGGAGGCATAGGTTATCGGATTTTTATTTCCGACAAGACAAGACAGCAGCTGCAGACGGGGGAGGAAGCCAAACTTCTCACCTACATGGCAGTCCGGGAGGACGCCATCCTGCTCTATGGATTCCTGGGACAGGAGGAGCATGATTTATTTCTCATCCTTCTTTCCGTTTCAAAAATAGGCCCCAAAGTGGCCATGGGGATCCTTTCCGCCATGACGCCGCCTGCCTTCGTGGGCGCCGTGAAGACAGGAAATGTGACAGCCCTGACGAAGCTCCCCGGCATCGGCAAGAAAACGGCCGAACGGCTTCTGGTGGAGCTGAAGGATAAAGTGGGCGCTTTTGTTTCCGAAGAAGAACCGGTTAATACGGAACCGGAAATGCCTGCTGATGATGGAATTACGGGGGAAGCCGTTAAAGCACTTATGTCTCTTGGCTATGAAACGGGAGAAATCATGCCGGTACTGAAGAAACTTTCCGGTTCCTGTGACAGTGTACAGAAACTGATTTCCGCGGCACTCCGCGAGTTTGCCCGGGGAAATTAAGGAGTATATATGAATAATAAATATATCAAGAGCCTTGGCGGCCGGGATGAGGAAGAAGTGCTGGGCAGTAAAGGCCGTATCGTCTCCACTGAGGAAATACCAAAGGATGAGTGGCAGACGTCGCTACGCCCCCAGCGGCTGGATGACTACATCGGCCAGGAATCGTTCAAAAAAAATCTGAAAGTCTATATCGCTGCGGCCAAATCCCGCAAAGAAGCCCTGGATCACGTCCTCCTTTACGGACCTCCGGGCCTTGGGAAAACGACCATGGCAAAAATCATTGCCAATGAGCTGGGAGCCCAGTTCAAGCAGACCAGCGGGCCCGCCATCGGCCGCCCGGGAGAACTGGCAGCTATCTTGACCACTCTCCAGGATCATGACGTCCTTTTCATCGATGAAATTCACCGGCTGAACCGGAATGTGGAGGAAATACTCTATTCCGCCATGGAAGATTTTGCCCTTGATATCGTCATGGGGAAAGGCACTGGCGCCTCTTCCATCCGGATCGATCTGGCTCATTTTACCCTGATTGGAGCGACCACCCGGGCAGGATCCCTTTCGGCGCCGCTCCGGGACCGTTTCCTCATTACGAACCACATGCAGTTCTATGAGCCCTCTGAATTGAAACTGATCATCACGAGGGCTGCCCATATCCTTGGCATCGATATCGATGACACGGGGGCAGAAGAAATCGCAAGGCGCTCCCGCGGTACGCCCCGTATCGCCAATCGCCTTTTAAAGAGAATCCGTGACTTTGCCCAGGTCCTGGGAAGTGCGATTACCTCAGATATCGCTTCCGAAGCTTTGGCGGCTCTCCATGTGGATAATATCGGCCTGGACGATTTGGATAATGAAATATTAAAATCCATCATTTATAAATTCGGCGGCGGCCCCGTAGGCATTGATACTTTGTCTGCCGCAGTGAGTGAAGAGCGGGCCACCATCGAAGACGTCTGCGAACCGTACCTCATGCAGATCGGATTTATTTCCAGGACTCCCAGAGGCCGCATAGCCACAAAGGCGGCCTATGACCATATCGGCGCCGTCTGGAATCCGAATGGAAGCCGGCCGCCGGAAAGGAGCCTTTTTGATGAAGATGGAAACAGGTAAGATTCTCATCCTCATCGGCATCCTTTTCATCCTGGCAGGCCTTTTCTTCTATTTTGGAGGGAAGCTCAATTTTCTGGGCCATCTTCCGGGAGACATTCATTTTTCCAGAGGAAATACGGAATTCTATTTCCCCATCGTTTCCTCCATCCTGGTCAGCGTGATCGGGACCATTATTCTTAATCTGTTCTTCAGAAGGTAATCGAATGAATAAAAAATATGTTGCTGCCATGATCCTGTCATTGGCCATTCCTTTCGGAATGATGGGGACAGTCTCCGCAGAAAGTATCCCGGTGCAGCGGAAGGCCGTGGTCAATCACGCCACGAAGTCCGGCTCTGCGCCGGTTAGAGTGACGGTGAAAGCAGCCCAGAAAGCTTCCGCTCCCAGGAAATCATCGGACGGGGATGAAAAGAAGAAAACTTCAAAAAGCACTTCCAGAACGAAAGCTTCCTCCAAAAATAAAAACTCTTCCGGAAATACCCTGAAAACCTCAGCTCTGGGGCCGGAAGTGGAAGTGGGACTTCTGTCAAATACCCGGTTCAGTATCACCGCCCTTGTGCCGCTCCAGGCTGTTTCCAATGGGAAAGTCGTGGGGAAGTACAATCAGGGTGATTCTATTTCCATTACAAGAAGCGGGAATAGGATTCTTGTGAATGGCAAAAAGGCGGGAGAAAAAGTCTATCTTTCCGGCGGGAAAGGAGCGCCCGCCTTTGCGGTGAAGGGCAATCAGTACCGGGGGGCCATGAAACTCATCCCTTCTCCCTGGAACAGCCATGTGACCCTCGTCAATGTGGTGCCCATGGAAACGTACCTGCAGGGCGTGGTCCCCAGTGAAATCGTGCCTTCCTGGCATGCCGATGCCATCCGTGCACAGGCTGTGGCAGCCCGGACCTATGCTTATTTCCATAAAAATAGCTATCGCTCTTCGGGCTATGACGTGACCGATGATACCCGTTCCCAGGTCTATCGCGGGTCGTCTGTCGAAACGGCGGCGACCAATAATGCCATCAAAGATACGGCTGGAGAAATCATCACTTATGGAGGGAAAGCCATAGATGCGGTTTTCCACTCTTCCGGCGGCGGCTATACGGAAAACAGTGAAAACGTGTGGGGTACCCAGGTGCCGTACCTTCGGGGAGTGAAAGAATTCTATACGGGAAATCCCTGGACGAAGACCGTTTCCCTTTCCACCTTCATCAAAAGCATGGCCAACATGGGATACAACGTGGGAACCGTGAAAAATATCAAACTGTCCCATCTCCGCATCGGCCAGGCTCATAAAACCAGTGACCGGGGCATCTCGGGCCGGGTGAAGTCCATCACCCTGGTGGGAAAGAAGGGGACGAAGACCGTGCCGGGGGAAAAGATTGAAATCCTCTACGGCCTGGACAGCGCCCTTTATGATTTTTCCATCAAAGGGAAAAATCTCATTATCACCGGCTACGGCTATGGCCATGGTCTGGGCCTCTCCCAGTGGGGTGCCGAGGAAATGGCAGAGAAGTACGCCAAAGGGAAGGATTACTACAAGACCATTCTCACCCATTATTTCACAGGGACGAAAATAGAGAAGCTGTACTGAGATTTTCCTGAAGTATATAAGTAATAGAAATAAAGCTGAGGGGCTGGCGGTTAGCCATCAGCGGTTAGCCGTTAGCCATTAGCCGTTAGCCATTAGCCGTTAGCCATTGTTAGAGTCAGGTAAAAAT
>DKQZ01000084.1 GCA_002471975.1 Dialister sp. UBA7295
TATGTGTAATTGGGGAGCTGTCACCGAAGGTGACTGAGGGGTTGTTCAAACGGTCAGCGGGATAAATGAGACTGACCTCATAATGCGGGCGAAATGTAAGATTTAATTTATCAATGAGCGAGGTAATTTGATATACTGAATATATAGAATTTTCCTTTGAAAGGAGTGATTCTTATGGATGAGGGAAAAGAGAAAAAGCTCATAGAATATCAGCACAAACTTCGACAGAATCAGACGAAAATGGAGAACCATCTCTGGTATGATTTCCTGAAGCCCTGTTACTCGGATCGTGGAATCAAAGTGACCCGGCAAAAGAGGGAAGCGGGGTATATTGTCGATTTCTGCTGCCCCCGTGCAAGGCTCATCATAGAGGTTGACGGGTTTCAGCACTATGATGAAAACGGCCGGAAGTATGATATCCCCCGTACGGAAAGACTGGAAGCCAACGGGTTCCTCGTCATAAGGTACTCCAACAGGCAGGTGAAATATAATTTCAGGAATGTATGTCTGGATATTGCAAAAACCATGCACTACAGATTGGGAAAAGATCCGGCGGAATTTCAGGTTTGATTTTAATGCTCAATTGTGCTTTGTACCTGCAGATCAACCCACCCGTCGCCTACGGCGCCACCCTCCCAAAACTTGGGAGGGCTTGAACGGTAACGACTTGAATGGAACAAAACGAATATTGAGGAATCCCTTTCAGCAGGATTTCTAACAGCTTGAGGGGAACGCTGCGCTTTCTACGTTTCAACCCGCGCGGCCGGGAATAGACGTGCCCTCTCATGTAGAGCTGCATTTTCACGTAAGGCCGGGAATACAGGTACAAGCCCTCAATGTAGAGCCACCGCCTGTGTACAACCCTTAACAGCACAAGTGCGGGCCAAAGGCCGTGCGGAGCGCACTATATAAATTGGTTTTCCGCAGGAAAACCATATCCACCCCGAAATCCCAAATCCGAAGTCCGAAATCCGTCTTTCAGCTCACCGGCAGGCCAGGGCCTTTTTCATATTCGGCCGCTTCAAAAATTTGATGCGGCCTCCTTCCCGATTGCCCCGATCACCCCGACAGTCCCGATTCCCCCGATTCAAAAGTCTTCGAAGAATACAGTCCGCCTTACTTTAATACAAGATTATTTCATAAACTTATGTATTTCCCGATTGATTTCTCCCGCGATCATCTGCTTGGCGTTCCAGTCTCCGTGAATGCCATCCATGGCCAGTTCGCTGGGCATGACTTCATAATCCGCAAAGGGAGCTGCGGTATCGATATGGGGCTGGGTGCGAATGTATTCGTTCACAATTTCCACATTTTCTTTCCAGCCGCTGTAGGTGACGTCTCCGTAATATTTCTGAATATTTTCCGGGTTGATAGGAACGATGGTGAGGAGGATCGGCTGAATGCCTGCATTGGCGCATTTTTTCTGGATCACTGCCAGATGGCCGATGACTTTATGGGGATCGGCCCCCATGCGAAGGTCATTGATGCCTCCCATGATGAGGAGGTATTTCACATGGAAAGGCAGCACGTCCCGGTCAAACCGGTCTTCCATCATTTCCGTGGTATCGCCGCTCCGGCCCATATTGACCGCCGGGAAATCAAGGTAAGTAATGTAGGAATAGGCCATATCGGCCGGGCTGTGATAGAGATGGCCTCCGCCCTGGGTGATGGAGTCTCCAAAAATGCCCACGTCCCAGTGTTCTTCAGGGTTGGCCCGGACTTTCTCCGGAAGGCTCCAGATGCCCACGGGATTTCCATCCTCCGTCATGCCCCGGACCCGCCAGTAGAAGGTGCCGATTCTCGGATTATCATCATAGACGTTTGAAAGGCTGGTGACCTGGGAAAATACCCGGTACTGCGAAGGTTCTGTGCCATCGGGATTTTCCGGATAATCACTGGTGACTTCCACTTCATATTTCGCCGCTCCCGGATTTCCTGCGTAGGAATAGACGGGATATTCCAGGGTGGAACCATTCCCGGGCACATAGACATTGGGGTAGGGCGCATTCCGGTCGATTTGCTTCATCGTACTCCTGACTTCCATGGGAGAAGAAAAGGGACCCATGCCGGACCAATCCGCATCGATGGGGCGGACCCGCCAGTAGAGAGGCGCATCGCCCCGGGGAAACCGGGAGAGATCCACGAGGACTTTATTCGAATAAATCCGCTGGTTGTCATAGAGATGGTCTTCCAGCACTGAATTCCGGTCCAGATTTTTCGGAAGCCCCCGGAATATTTCGACTTCATACCGGACGGACTCAGGATCGTCCTTCCAGGTGAGGAGAATGAGCTGAGAAGTTTCTGATGCCGGATTTTCATTCCCTTCCGGCAGGGCCCCGTCATCGGTGGAGGAAGCGTTGGCAGACTCTAAAAGCATAGCTGCCGGGTCGATATTTTCAGCCAGAGATGCAGAAGGGTTTATGAAATATATAAATAAAGCGGCAAGCACCGCAGAAAGTAATTTTCGTTTCATGCTTATTCTTTCTAGTATAAAATTGAAAAGTGAGTTGGTCGGGAAGTTAGTTAGTCCTGTACGTGGCCTGGGCGGTTTTCTGCTCAGGTGGGCGATAACGGGAAGTCAGCCTCGTTCGTGCCTTGGAGGGTTTTAAGCCAGTCGGCCGGTTTCGGGAAGTTAGTCTTGTCCGTGCCTTGGGCGGTTTTCTGCTCAGTCGGGCGATATCGGGAAGTCAGCCTTGTATGTGCCTTGGAGGGTTTTAAGCCAGTCGGGCGGTAGCGGGAAGTCAGCCTTGTTCGTGCCTTGGGCGGTTTTCTGCTCAGGCGGGCG
>DKQZ01000085.1 GCA_002471975.1 Dialister sp. UBA7295
AAAATGGCCCGCCATCCAGTTTGATGCGGGCCTCCTGCACTGATTACTATGAACTGATAACTGATAACTTTATCACTTCCGGTATTTCCACATATTGTGTAATTATTGTACAGCCCCAATTTTATAGAGTCGGCTTCGCCGACGGCCTTTGGCTCTCATTTGGGACTGAACTGTTATTCTGAAATTATTCAGTCATGAGGAAATATTTTTTTCAAGCCTGTGTACAATCCCCACATAATTTCTGCCGCATCAGCGGCACGCCATCCCGGGATTCCCGAGAATCTCCAAATCTCCCGGCATCCCCGATTCAAAGGTTCTTCATCCTGCAGTTTCCCTTCCTTATATGATTGGAAAAAGTCCTTGCGCCATGAGAGGATTGGCCCCATATAAAACTCGCGGCCAAAGGCCGCCACCTACCCGACAGCCCCGATAATCCCGAGCCCCGACAGCCCCGATTCAAAAGCTTTTCCTCCTGCAGCTTTCCTTATTGAATAAAACCATTGATTGTTTATATTCTGTGATACAATAAACATATTCCTGTACTAACGAAAGGAGGCGGCAGCCATGCGGGAAAAACTCTGGACGAAGGAATTCATGGGCCTGGGAATGGCGAATTTCTTTTATTTCATTTCCCACTGGATCCTCGTGGCCTCTCTTCCTGTTTTCATCATGGACGATCTGGGGAAAAGCCAGGTGGAAGCAGGCATGGCCCTCACTTTTTTCCAGTTCGGCACCACCTGCTGCCGACCCTTTGCGGGGCGGCTGATTGACGGCATGCACAAACAGCACGTCCTTTTTGGCGCGTCTTTCATCCTGTTCCTCATTATGGCGGGATTCAGCTTTGCGGGGACTCTGGAAATGGTATGGGGTCTCCGTTTCATCCATGGCATGATTTTTGCTTTAGGGACCACTTCGGCGGCCGCCCTGGTTTCATTGATTCTTCCCCTTTCCCGGAAAGGAGAGGGAATCGGCTATTTTGCGGTCACTGCCAACCTGGCCATGGTGATCGGGCCATTGGTGGGGCTTCTCATCCTGAATCATTTCGGGAAATCTTTCCTCCTGCTGTTCCTTGCCCTTCTGGCCCTTTCGGCCATCATTTCGGGGAGCAGCATGAAACTCCCTGACTCCGTGGTCAGGCCGTCGGGGAGAATGAAAAAAGGATTCCATATTTCCGATTTTCTGGAACGGAAAGCCATGCCCTCCGTCATTCTGGGAGGCCTTGTCTTCTTTGCCTATGGAGGCGTCCTGACTTTCATCCCCATGTATGCCAGAAGTCTGGGGCTCTCCGGCCTTTCCAGTCTTTTCTTCATGACTTTTGCTATCGTCATCGTCCTTACCCGTCCCTTTGTGGGATATCTCTATGACCATCACGGCCCGGATGCCGTCATTTACCCTGGGCTCATCCTCTTTTCCCTGGGAATTCTCCTTTTCAGTATGTGGAATGGCCCGGTCCTTCTCATTATTTCCTCAGCCCTTCTCGGCATCGGCTTCGGCGCTCTTTCGCCCAGCCTTCAGACCCTGGCGGTCCAGTGCGCCCCGGACTCCCGGGCAGGCGTCGCCACGTCCACCTATTTCTGGTCCCAGGATATTTCCATAGGCCTTGCCGGAACCATCCTGGGTCTG
The DNA here is from genome assembly GCA_002471975.1 of Dialister sp. UBA7295. Classification (GTDB taxonomy): domain Bacteria; phylum Bacillota; class Negativicutes; order Veillonellales; family Dialisteraceae; genus Dialister. The sequence goes on from DKQZ01000085.1 coordinate 1,624, forward strand.
GCGGTGAACGTCCTGGGCTACTCCCTCATGTATCTTTGTATCTGCCTTCCGGCGGGAGTGATTGCGCTGGCATATTATTTCTGGTGGAGGAAGAAACAGGTGGGGAAATAACTTTATGGGCAAAAGTTATCAGTTCTTAGTGAAGGCGGGCACCTTTTTCTATATGGAAGAATTCATACAGTAATGACGGAAAACTGGTAAAGTTACCACTTTTTCGTCATAAAAATTGAAAAAAATAACCATTTTAGACTATAATAATGACGAAAAACCGGTAAACTTACCACTTTTTCGTCATGGATGGTGAAGCCTATGGAAATACAGAGACCTCTGTATCTGCAGCAGCTCATTGATGGAATGGACAATGGGCTCATTAAAGTCGTCACCGGTATGCGCCGGTGCGGCAAGTCATACCTGCTGTTTACGCTCTTTTATAAATACCTTCTGGATCAGGGAATTCCCCGGGATCATATCATTGAGGCAGCTTTGGATGATATGACCTATGAATCGCTGCGGGAGCGACATGCATTATATAGTTATGTCAAAGACCGCATAGTGGATGATGGGAAATACTATATCCTTCTCGATGAAATCCAGTATGTACCGGATTTTTATGAGGTATTGAACAGTTTCCTCCATATATCAAATGCCGATGTCTATGTGACTGGCAGCAATTCTCATCTGCTGGCATCGGATGTGCTTACGGAGTTGCGTGGACGGGGACAGGAAATCAGGCTGTATCCCCTTTCCTTCGCGGAATACTGCAGTGCCGTCCCTGAAAGACCCATGGAAGCCTGGCAGGATTACATCATTTATGGCGGGCTGCCTATGCTTTTCAATTTGAAAACGGAAAAGGCGAAAAGAAATTATCTGCTTTCCCTTTTCCGGGAAACCTATCTGAAGGATATTTCCGAGCGTTATGAGATTCAGCAGCCTGATGAAATGGCGGAGCTTATAGAAATACTGGCTTCGGCGGTGGGCTCGCTGACCAATCCCCGCAAGCTGCAGCGGACGTTTCGGTCCGTTAAACACGTCAGTATAGGGGATAAAACCATTTCCCGCTATATTTCCTACCTGAAAGATGCGTTTCTCATTGATTCGGCTCTCCGCTATGATATCAAGGGGAAGAAATACATCCATACGCCGGTCAAATTCTATTTCACGGACTTGGGACTTCGAAATGCGCTCCTCGGATTCCGGCAGATAGAGGAAACCCACATCATGGAGAATGTGATTTTCAACGAACTGAAAAGCCGGGGTTATTCCGTGGATGTGGGCATTGTGGAGCGGCGCGTTCAGGAAGATGGAAAATCCCGCCGCCAGCAGATGGAAATAGACTTCATCGCTTATGAAGGAAGCCATAAATATTACATCCAGTCTGCCTTTGCCATCCCCGATGAGCAGAAAAAGGAGCAGGAAGAACGGCCTCTTCTTCTGGTGGATGATTCCTTCAAAAAAATCGTGGTCCTGTCTTCGCCCATCCGCCTTCGCCGGGATACTGCAGGGATTACGACCATGAGCATTTATGATTTCCTCCTGCAGAAAGACAGCCTGGACAGGTAGAAATATCATGACTTTATACCAAAATGTGACTCTCAGGGGTCACCTTTTTTATGAATCGTTTCTTACTTCTGCCATCGGATCCGGCCACTGAAAACCGGGACCTGGTTTTCCAAACAAAAAAGACCGCTTCATTTCTGAAGCGGTCTTTTGGCTTGCATCGAACAACGAACAACGAATCACGAAGAACGATTATCGATGGTTCATGTCGAACATGTTCATAAAGGTAAGCACCTTATTTCAAAATAATCTGATGAACGAGAGCCTTAATCTGCTGCATGCCGTCTGCGAAAGAGGACAGATGGTTGATGTACATGAAGGAAACCTGGGAGCCCACGTAGTTTCTGAATTTGTTGAAGGTGGGTTCATCGGTGATGTTATAGTCGGAAGCGGCGATTTCCTTCAGGATGGCGATGGATTTGCCGGATGCCGGGCTTGTCAGTACCCAGTCATGATCGCCCAGATGAACGATGTAGCCTTCCTGTTTATGAGGAGCCGGGAGTCCTTCACCGTCTCTGGTGAGGGCGCCGTATTTTACAGGATCAATACCTGCAATGATGCCGGCTGCTTTGATCCAGCCGACAACAGGAGCTTCTTCCTTCGGATTGGAAGGAGCGCCATGGGCACAGGCCTGGGCAACGACTTCTTCCGGGGGAAGTCCGCGGGTCATGGATTCGGCGATGGAGAATACATGGTGAGCGCCCTGACCGGCCAGAGTGTATTCCTTCAGGGATGCGCCGTTTGCCTGCCACTGGAAGACGAAAGGTTTCTGGTTATCATGGAGTGCCTGTCCTGCGAGGGCGATATCATAATCCACGTCATAGCCGAAAACTTTCGTGTAGGTATCGCAGAGGCCCAGGGTAATATGCATATTGGAGCATACATGGGTGGAAAGTCCGCCCGGATAGGGATGATGGCTCATGTAGCCGGAGCCCGGAGCGGTCATGGTGGGCTGGCTATTTGCCGGAACTTTCGGGAAAAGGGTTTCTGCCGTTATTTTGGACGGATCCACGAGGCCTTTTTCGAGAAGCTTGTTATAGGTGCGGGTCACGGCTGCCGTTGAAGTGTAGTTTGCCATGAACCGGGGCTGGGGATCGTTGTAAATGCCAAGGACTGCGGATCTGAGGGAGCTGTCCTTGATTTTATTGACCAGGGAAAGGAGGTCTTTGTAGGAACCGTTGACGAGGGGAGAAGCCTTGGCAGAACCGATGGCATCGGGCAGGTCTTTCACCGAAATCGGTTTGATTTCCAGGCGGTGTGCCGTTTCTTCGGCAGCGGAAGCCTGGAAGGGGAAATGGAAAAGCATGGCGCCTGCAGCAGTTCCTGCAGCGAGTTTCAGGAAAGTTCTTCTGGAAATCGGTTCCTTCATCATTGATTCACTCATGGTATCCTCCAAATTCTAAACAGGTGGTGAATGATCCTCTGGAAATAGAGTCAGCAGTACCCTTTTCATCCGGAATTCACCTTTTCATGGAACCGCATGGAAAGACTGGGGAAGTTTCCATTGGAGTGATTCTTTTGGATTGTCCTCCCATGCGGATAATTCCAGTGTAGGAAGGCAGAGCAAAGAAAAAACGAGGATTTGGAAAAAATATGGAAATATCTGTCAAAATTCAGTAAATTTGCATAAATTTTCCAATTCTGACAGAAATGGAAATAAAATTTGACAGAAACGAAATAGAGAAGGGGTATGCTGTAAATAATATTTCCATCGTTTACTCAAGGAGGTACATTATGTTTGGCATCGGCATTCCTGAATTACTTCTCATCCTCGTCATCGGTCTCATCGTTTTCGGACCCGGCAAGCTTCCGGAAATCGGCAAAGCCCTGGGCAAGAGCATGCATGAATTCAAGGACGCAGTGAATACGGATGAAACAAAAACCGTAACTGTAGTGAAAGAAGTCCAGGTTCCCGCAGCTCCGGCAGGTGAGAAAAAATGATTGCCGCTGAATCGGCAGGGGAAATGCCCCTTACCGGTCATCTCACCGAACTCCGGGAGCGGATCATTTCCTCTCTCATCGCCATCGGTCTGGGGACGGCGGTATCTCTTTTCTTTATCGAAGAACTCATTGCTTTCCTCACAGCTCCGGCGGGCCATCTCTATTTCTCAAGACCTGCGGAAGTCTTCATTATTTATATGAAAACTGCGGTGATTGCCGGCTTCATCCTGGCATCTCCTGTCGTTTTCTACGAATTCTGGCGCTTCCTCCTTCCCGCCCTGACGGACAGGGAAAAATCCTGGACCGCCATTTTCGTCCCCCTTTCCGTGGGACTCTTCCTGGGAGGCATCTGCTTTTCCTACTTCTTCGTCATGCCGAGAAGCCTTCAATTTTTAATCGGCTTTGGGGGAGAAAGCTTCACGCCTCTCTTATCCATGGAGAATTATCTGGAATTCGTGCTGCTCATGATCCTTCCCTTCGGCATCGTTTTCAACCTGCCATTAGTCATGATTGCCCTCTCCCGGGCAGGCCTCGTCCATGCGAAAACGCTGAAAAAGGTGAGGAAATTTGTGATTCTCGCTTCTTTTGTCATCGCCGCCGTCATCACGCCCACACCGGATATCCTGACTCAGTCCCTGCTGGCTTTGCCGTGTATCCTGCTGTATGAAGTGAGTCTGCGGGTGATATCGCTTTGGGACAGGGATTAGTCGGTACGGGATTTTAACTGAAAAGGAAACTTCAGTATGAAATACTATTGAATCGGGAGTCTCGGGATTGTCGGGAGTCCCGGGAATCTCGGGAAGGTGTGCCGCTGATGCGGCACATTTTTTTATGGAGATTTTGCACAGGCGGGGAAAAATCCTCCTCCCCTGACCAGGGGCGCAGGGTGAGTTTGTGCCGACATTTTTAGGGCCAGCGTAGAACAACCCCTCAGCCTCGCTTCGCTCGGCAGCTCCCCAGGCTCGGGGAGCTGGTGACCGATAGCGATACTGATGAGTGGAGGCTTACCTGCTTAGAGATCATTTCAATAAAAAAGAGCCCGCATCTATACTGCGGGCCTATTTTTATCAGGCTAACAACTAACAACTAACGACTAATGCCTAATGGCTAACGGCTAACTGCTAACGGCTAACTGCTATCTGCTAGTAGCTCCCCTCCAATCCCTCTTTGAGCTGCCTGAGTCCCTGCGCGAGAGTCGTCCTCGGGCAGGCGAGGTTGAAGCGGAGATACCCTTCTCCTTCTTTTCCGAAAACATAGCCCATATCGAGCCAGAGATGGCAGTCGTAAAGAATTTTGTGTTCCAGCGCTTCATTGGAAAGGCCGTAGGCCGAAGCGTTCACCCAGAGGAGGTAGGTCCCTTCGGGTTCGATGAGTTTCAGTTTCGGCAGGTTCACTTTCAGATAATCGCGGAAGAAATCAAGATTTCCGCGGATGTATTCTTTGACGGTGGAAAGCCATTCGGCTCCTCCTTCGTAGGCAGCCCGGCAGGCGGCAAGACCCATGACGTTCAGCTGATCATAGCCGAAGGCGTCCAGTTCTGCCTGAAATCTGGCGCGGATGCTCGGATTGGGGATGAAAATATTGGAATTCTGGAGGCCCGCGATATTGAAGGTCTTGGAAGGAGCCGTGCAGATGACGGCATTTTGCGCCGCTTCTTCGGAAATGGTGCCGAAAGCGGTATGGGGATGGCCGGGGTAGGTGAAGTCTTCGTGAATTTCATCGGCAATGATTTTCACGTCATGTTTGAGACATATTTCCGCATATTTCGTGAGTTCTTCCCTTGTCCATACGCGGCCCACGGGATTATGGGGCGTGCAGAGGATGGCCAGTTTCACATGATTGGAAATTATTTTATTTTCCAAATCAATAAAATCCAGTTCATAATGGCCGTCTTTGAGCACCAGCGGCGAATTAATGAGCTTTCTTCCATTTTTGATAATGGCATTGAGGAAGGGATAGTAGACCGGCTGATTGATGAGGATTCCGTCCCCTTCTTTTGTGAGGGCTTTGACGGCGATATTGATGGCAGGAACGACGCCGGGCGTCTTGATGAGCCATTCCGGCCTGATTTCCCAGTGGAAATATTTCCTCTGCCAGGCTGCCAATGCTTTGAAATAGCCCTCGCCGGATTCGGAGTACCCGAAAATCCCGTGAGCCACCCGCTTTTGAAGGGCTTTGATGATGGGCTCTGCCACTTTGAAATCCATATCGGCTACCCAGAAGGGAAGGACGTCGGCCGGTTTTCCGCGCTGCACCGCAAAATCATATTTCAGACAGCCGCTTCCCCGTCTGTCAATAATCGTATCCAAATCAGATAATTTCATAGGTCCTCCTTTAGGCGAGCGCCTGTTTCAAATCAGCGATTAAATCTTCTGCTCCTTCAATGCCCACGGACAGGCGGAGGAGGCAATTCGTGATGCCCCGGGACTGCCTTTCTTCTTCCGTCAGATCGCAGTGGGTCTGGGTAGCCGGGTAGGTAATGAGGCTTTCCACGCCGCCCAGGGATTCGGCAAAGCGGATGAGCCGTACTGATTTCAGGACTTTCAATGCCGTCTCATGGGAATCGGTGTAGAAAGAAAGCATGGCGCCGGCGCCCCGGGACTGTTTGAAGTGAACGTCCCTGTTTTCAAAACTTTCAAGTCCGGGATAGAGGACTTTCGTCACTTTCGGGTGGTTTTCGAGGAATTCCGCGATGGCCTGGGCATTCTTCCGGGCGGCTTCCATGCGGAGGGCCAAAGTCTTGATGCCCCTGGTTACCAGCCAGGAATCCCAGGGGGCGAGGCACCCGCCCACGGTCTTGTAAAGGAAACGGACTTTTTCGGCGACCTTCGGATCTTTGCAGACCACAAAGCCTGCCAGGGTATCGTTATGGCCGGCCAGATATTTCGTCCCGCTGTGAAGGACGATATCGGCCCCAAAGTCAATGGGATTGCAGAAATAGGGACTCATGAAGGTATTATCCGCAATGAGGAGGGCCTGATGTTCATGGGCAAGAGAGGCGATTTTCTGGATGTCCGTCACCTGCATCATGGGGTTCGTCGGGGTTTCGATGTAGACGGCCTTGACCGTTTCATCGAAAGATTTTTCCACTTCTTCGAGACGGGACGTATTCACGAATCTGAATTTCAATCCGTTCTTTTCATTGATATGTTCGAAGAGACGGATGGAACCGCCGTACAGGTCATCAGAGGAAAGGATCGTATCTCCCGGTTTGAAAAGTTCCATGACCATGGAAATAGCGGCCATGCCGGAAGCATAGCTGGTACAGTCACAGCCGTGCTCAAGGGCGCAAACCACCTTCTCCGCGCATTCGCGGGTCGGATTCTGGACCCGCGTATAATCATAGCCCGTAGACTGGCCGAGTTCGGGATGGCCGAAAGTGGCGCTCTGAAAAATCGGTACGGAAATGCACCCGGTGGGGTCTTTCCAGTCGCTTCCATGAATGCAGATTGTCTTGATGTCCATAATAGCCTCCAATGTTTTGTCATACGTAGAAATCAAAGAACAGGGGACAAGGGTGGTGGGACTTCGATGAGCAGTTAGTGATTAGCAGTTAGCAGTTAGTCTTTAGAGACAAACGGCTCGCTAGTCATTTACACGTAAACTAACAACTAACAACTAACNNCAGCCTTTGTTTCTGAAATAAAAAAATCGCCTCTCTAATGAGAGACGATTGATACCGTGTTACCACTCTGATTCTTCCTGACGTCACCATCAGGAACTCTTGAGGTACGCCGGAAAATTCCTTGATACCCTGCTGCTGTATCGGGCAGTCCCGGCGGGCTTCATGATTCGGTCCGACTGGCTCCAGGTCCATCTTCAGCTTCTTCACTCGTACTGCTTTCACCATCCGCAGCTCTCTGGGACTCGCTCCGATGCTTACTCTTCCTGTCATTGCCTGTATGTGATTGTGAATATGGTAGCATGAGAACTTTGCATTGTCAAGACGGAGGATGAAAGGAAACTGTATAACGGGGGACTTTTGAATCGGGGNNTGGCGCTGCTGAGGCAGCGCAAATTATTTATGGGGAATGAAGAATCGAGGAGCGGGGAGCGGGGTGCGGGGTGCGGGGAGGTGTGCCCCTGATGGGGCACGATTTTTTTATGGGGACTGTGCACAGGCGGAATTTTGAGGGTATTGGCCGTTTAACGATACACAAATTGCAATTTTTTCATTTTGTGTATCGTTAAATGCGGCATTTTGCTATAATAATGAAAAAGGAGGTGCCCTATGCAGTTATTCAGGCGTGAGAAGTATCTGTCCCGGATCCGTGGATTTTATGATGCGGAAGATCTGATTAAAGTGGTAACCGGTGTACGGCGGTGCGGAAAATCGTCGCTCATGAAGACAATTTCCGAGGAGCTGCTGGAAAGAGGCGTTTCTCCGGCAAACATCATTTATCTTGATCTTGACAGCCGTATCTATAAAAACGTAAAGCTCCCGGGAGAACTGGAACAGCTGATTCTGGAAAAATCTGCAGGAAAGGGTACAAAGTACCTGTTTATCGATGAAGTACAGAACGTATCCGGATTTGAAGAAATTATAAACAGTTTCCGTAATGATGGCGGTTATTCCATATTCATTACAGGGTCTAATTCCTACCTCTTGTCCGGCGAACTGGCTACGAAACTGACCGGCCGGTATGTGGAATTTGAACTTTTTACCCTCACTTTCGATGAGTATGAAGCCATGAAGTCCTTTTATGGTAAACAGATAGCTCCGGACCGGGGGCAGGAACTGGCAAATTACCTGCAGGAGGGCGGTTTCCCACGGGCCCTTCAGTTTGATGATCCTGCCGATAAAAGACAGTATGTACAGAGCGTAGTACAGGAAATATTTGAGAAAGACATCCGCACCAGGGCCAGAATCCGTGACCGGGAAGCGTTCGAAGCAGTCCGTAATTTCATCATCAATAACTTTGGCGCCACCACCAGCATAAAAAAACTTCATGAGGAGTTAAGAAAGAATGGACTCTCTGTTACCCGATTGACGGTGAACCGCTATATACAGGTGCTGCTGGATGCCAAAATCCTTTATGAATGCGACCGCTTTGACATGAAGTCAAAAAAATCACTGAAGGGAGAAAAGAAATACTACCTCTCCGATCTGGGATTCTATTTCAGTACGAACACGGATAACCGCATCAATTATGGCCCGGCCCTGGAAAACATGGTTTATCTCTATGCCCGCAGCCTGAATTATGCGGTCAGTGTAGGGAGAATTGGAAAACTGGAGGTTGATTTTATCCTTCGCAGCAGGAAGCTTGACTATTCCTATGTCCAGGTGGCTTATACGATTCTGTCAAGCCGGGACACAGAAGACCGAGAATACCGCCCTCTGGAAAAGATAAGGGATAATTATGCGAAATACGTACTCACTGCGGATCCGATCCTTCAGAAGAGAAATGGTATCCATCATGTGAATATTGTGGATTTCATGAAAGAAGAAAAAGAATTCTGACCGGTTAAGGACGCCGAAACGATACACAAATTGCAATTTTTTCATTTTGTGTATCGTTAAATGGCTTTTTCATATGGAAATAGGATATTGTCCGGGCTGGATATTCCCATATGAAAAAGCGGCCCGACAGGGCCGCCACCTTAACGAAGAACGAACAACGAAGAACGAAAAGCTCTATGTTAGGTTAAATTTCTAACTGCTAACTACTAACGGCTAACCGCTAAACTATCCCAGCTTATTCACCATTTCCACTGCCCAGGCTCTGTTGATGATGAGGTCATTATGGGAAAGGGCATCAATCCGCGGCAGAGCGGCATCTTTGATGGCTTTGTAGAGAGCCATATCAAATTCCATGGATGCCACCATGGCGCCGCCTTTTCTGAAAAGGAAACCATGCTCTCCGTCTTCATTGGTGGCAAAGTAGATTTCCTCGATGCCTTTGTCCTTATAATGTTCCTCCACATTGGCCCAGACGGAACTCTTGATGATTTCCACGATCCGGTCATCCAGGCCCGCATCGAGGATGAGGAGTTTTTCTTTGAATTCATTATAGGAAAGGACGATGCGCTTTACATAGCCGTCAAAGGCATTTCCCTTCTGCCCCAGCATGGCGGCCATATCGTTATAGCTGGATCCGTCGGCATCCACGAAAATGAGGATTTTGTCTTCCTGCTGGTGGTAAAGGAAATTGTAATTCAAAACCGCCGTGGCTCCGCAGTCCGGGCAGTGATAGCGGAAAGCTTCGTCATCCCGGACGGCTGCTTTCATTTCCGGATTTTCCATGGTATTGATGCTGTCCCAAACGAGACATTCGTGCTTTTTCCCGCACTGGGGGCAGGTAATTTCCTGCATGGCGCTCTGTGACATAGGTACCTCCGTGATTCTGTATTTTTTCTATTATAACAAATGGGAGGTCAAGTTTGGGTAAATTCGTGGGTAATACTTGATTTTGAAGGGAAACTTCAGGAAGTAAAGCTTTTGAATCGGGAATGCCGGGGGTATCGGGGTTGTCGGGGCTATCGGGAAGGTGGCGCCCTGGCGGGTGCAGAGTTTATATGGGGGCTGTAGACAGATTGGGACTATGAAACTGAAAAAGCCTCTTTCCCATGAACTTCGTGAAAAGAGGCTTTTGCTGCATTTTATTTTGCGGAACAGGAAAATCCATGGACAGGACTGAGGGATATATCTAGTTTCCTTATAACAGGAGCCGGCTATATATTGGTTTTCCGCAGGAAAACCAGTCCTTCACGGATCACGGACCACGGATCACGGGCCACGATAAGCACAATTGACCGAAATCATAGTCCCTCTTTGTGCGCAGACAGGTATTTCCTTAGTTTCTTCATGGCGCCCTGATGAGCGTCTCTGACGGAAGTGGCATCGATTTGAAGGATTTCTGCGACCCTGACCGGTTTTAGATCCTGGAAATAAATCATCTCGATAACCCGGGCCTGTTTTTCGGTGAGGCCTGCCTCTTTCAGCGCTTTCCGGGTGAGGCTTTTTATATGGGAAATGGTGTCTTCTTCTTCAATCAGGGCCGAGGGGTCCGGACGGTCGTCGGCCCGGTAGTCCACATTTTCCATTTCCCCGTCCAGGGGGGTATTGAGGGAGAATTCATTGCGCTGCCGGTAAAGCCCGTTTTTCCGCACTTCATCTTTCATGGCCCCTTCCACATAGGGTTTGAGATAGGCGAGAAAAGGGGTCTTTTTTGATTCTTCATATTGGAAGGCGGCCTTCCGGAAGGGCTCGAAGGTGGAAATCACGAGGACTTCCAGACTTTCCCAGGTATAGCTGTCCGCCAGGCGGACCAGGTAGGGAAAGTTCCAGGCCCACAGGATTTCCAGGGCTTTTTCATCATCGATTTCGCTCCGATGATAACCCCGAAGCACGTCTTCGCTGGTGGGATACCTTTGGGCCCATTCATTTCTGGTGTAATCCACGAAGGTTCTCATGGTATTCATGAATTCCTGCCTGGGCGAGGCGCCGTAGCTTTCGGTCCCTTCCTGAAGGGTGAGGGGAGAGGCGGCGATTCGATGCTGCCATGCTTTCATGAAATCGATGAGGCGGAAATTGTCCATGGAAATCAGCTCCTTCCATACGTTTTCTTTATTTTACGATGACCAGGGAATTTGTGCAAATGAATGTTTGTGTTGCGATCAGGCGGATGGTCCGAAATGAAAACTGTAAGATAAAAGAGCTTTTGAATCGGGGTTGTCGGGAGAATCGGGGCTATCGGGGTGATCGGGGAGCGGGGAGCGGGATGCGGGGTGCGGGAAGGTGTGCCGCTGATGCGGCACGAATTTTTATGGGGACTCTGCACAGGCGGGGGATTAACCATTAACCTCAATGTACAGCTTTTCAGCATTCAGTTTCCTTTCGACATGAAGTCTTCGGGTCGATTAACCATTAACCCCAATGTGCAGCTTCTCAACATCCAGTTTCCTTTCGACATGAAGTCTTCGGGACAATTACCAATTAACCCCAATGTACAGTTTTTCAACATCCAGTTTCCTTTCGACATGAAGTCTTTGGGACGATTACCCATTAACCCCAATGTGCAGTTTCTCAACTTACGGTTTCCTTCCAATATAAAGTTCATCGGGGTGCGGGGAGCGGAGTGCGGGGTGCGGGAAGGTGGCGGCCTGATGGCCGCGGAGTTTTTATGGGGGCTGTGCGCAGGCAGGGGGAATTAACTATTAACCTCAATGTACGGCTTTTCATTATTCAGTTTCCATCGGGCAGAAAGTTTTTCAGACGATTAACTATTAACCCCAATGTACAGTTTTTCCGCATCCAGTTTCCTTTCGACATGAAGTCTTCGGGACGATTAACCATTAACCCCAATGTACAGTTTTCCATTATCCAGTTTCCTTCCGGCAGACAGTTTCCCGGCCGATTACCCATTAACCCCGATGTCCAGTTTTCCCACATACAGTTTCCTTTCGTTATAAAGTCCCCCGGACGCTACCCGCTGCCTGCTACCTGCTAACTTTTCCCTGTTTGACATACGTCCTCAAAGACTCTATACTATGAGTACTGAAAATACTAAAATATTACAAAAGTAATACCGAGAGGACTGTATGGAAGAAAAACTGGTACGGGCCACGCTGGAGCTGATGATGGCGCGGTCTTTGAAATTTACGATGGATGACCTGGCGCGGAAGTTTCACGTCAGCAAGAGTACGATTTACGATATCGTGGATTCGAAAGAGGATCTGATCCGCCTTGTCATGCACCGGGCGATGGATAAGTTTGAAAGGGAAAAGGAACCCCTCCTTCATGGAGAAGGTCCCGTGACCACAAGGCTTCTGCAGCTTTGTGAACTGTATTTCCATACGGTCTGGTATCTTCCGGACGTGGTGATGGAAGATTTACAGTATCGCTATGACGATATTTCCAGAGAATGGGAAGATTTCAAGGAAGCCAAATTTGACGATATGGTTTCCCTCCTGCAGGAAGGCGTGGACAAGGGGGAGTACCGGAAAGTCAACGTCATGGCGGTGCGGCAGATTATTTTCTGTGCCGCCAAGGGACTGACAGATCCCGAATTCCTTCGAAAATCGGGGATGACTTCCAGGGCCCTCATGGATATCCTGGAAGACGTGATGCTGAAAGGCCTGGAAAAGAGGAGTGAATGATGGGCAAAATGACTTATGGAAAGAAACTGGTACTTCTGTCCATGCTGGGCATGGCTCTTGTATTTTCAGGCTGTGGAAATAAAACGTCCGTCGCCACCCAGCCGCCCCTGGTGAAAACCATGACGGTGGGCGATGTGTCGAAAGGGGAAAAAAGCACGTTCTCCGGCACGGTGCACGGCTATTTCGAATCGCCCCTGGCCTTCCAGACAGGCGGACGCATTATGGCCCGCTATGTGAATCAGGGCCAGCGGGTAACGGCCGGTCAGCCATTGATGAAAGTGGATTCCAAAGATGCGGAAGAACAGGTAGCTTCTGCCCGGGCTGCTTTGAATGCCTCTCAGGCAAGAGCGGACCTTGCCCATTCCACCCTTTCCCGCTATGAAAAACTGTATGCCCAGAATGCCATTTCCGCTCTCACCATGGACCAGATGAGGAATCAGGCAAGGCTGGCAGACGCAGACCTCAACAATGCCCTTGCCACCCTTTCCAGGGCAGAAAACAATCTGAGCTTTACCATTCTCACCGCCGACAGAGATGGAGTCATCGGGTCCACCATGTATGAAGTGGGCCAGGTCATTGCGGCAGGAACTCCCGTAGTTTCCATCATTGATGATTCCAGGAAAGACGTCCATATTTCCCTGACGGAAAAACAGTACAAGACCTACTCCGTCGGCATGCCGGCCACCGTCACTTTCTGGGCCCTTCCCAACGTGACGGTACAGGGAAAAGTCCGGGATATCGCAGCGGCCCCGAATTCTTCGACCGGCACTTATGATGCCAGGGTCACCCTGATTGACTCGCCTGATTCCATTGCCATCGGCATGACGGCAGAAGTGAAATTTGAAAGTCCGAGGAAAAAGGAGTCCTTCTCCGTTCCCTTGACGGCTATGGCCACCCAGAATGACAAGCCTTCCGTATGGGTGGTGAAAGATAAGAAAGTACACCTTGTGGAAGTCAAAACAGGAGAGTATGGGGAAGACTCCGTGGAAATCACGGGAGGCCTCCAGAAAGGCGATATCCTCGTGACGGCGGGAGCTTCCAAACTCTCTGAAGGAGAAGAGGTGCGCACATGAAGGATGAAACCCTGGCGGAGTGGGCCATCCGTCATAAACAGATTGTCTACTTCTTCATTATTTCCATCATCCTGGGCGGCCTGGCTTCTTTCTTCTCCCTGGGACGAAGTGAAGACCCGAATTTCACCATTCGTGAAATGGTCGTTGCTGCAGCCTGGCCGGGAGCTTCGGCTGAGCAGATCACCGAGCAGGTGACTTACCCCCTGGAGAAAAAGCTTCAGGAAACAAGGGGCCTTGACTACATCAAATCCTTCACCCATGATGGAAAAACGGTGATCTATGTGGACTTGGACGATACGGTGCCAAAGGATAAAGTCCAGGAACGGTGGCATGAAGTCCGGAACGCCGTCAATGACGTATGGGGAGACCTGCCCGCAGGGGTACGGGGACCCATCATCAATGACCGTTTCACCGACGTCTATGGGTCCATCTATGCGATGACCGGAGACGATTATTCCTACGAGGAAAAGCGTAAATACGCGGAAGACCTCCGGCGGCAGCTGGTCCTTGTAAATGATGTGGAACAGGTGAAGCTTTTAGGCGTGCAGGAGCAGATGATTTATGTGGAAATGGACCAGAATAAACTGGCCTCCTTCGGTCTGTCTCCCGCAGCCATTTACCAGATGATTTCCCAGCAGTCCGCCATGATGCCGGCCGGTACCATTCATACGAATTCCAGAAATGTGGCGATCCGCGTGGACGGACTTCTCGGCACGAAGGAAGCGCTGGAAAATATCCCCATTCATGTGGGAGAGCGCACTTTCCATCTGGGGGACGTGGCGAAAGTTACCCAGACCTATACGGACCCTGAGACCTCCCTCATGTATTTCAACGGAAAGCCTTCCATCGGTATCGCTATTTCCATGAAGGACGGTGGAAATAATCTGGTGCTGGGCAAGAATCTGCAGGCTGTCATTGACCGGATGTCGCAAAATCTTCCGGCGGGCATGGAAGTTTCTCTGGTGGCAGACCAGCCGAAAGTAGTCAATAATTCCATCGGCGAGTTCACGGAATCCCTCATCGAAGCCCTGGCCATCGTCATGGGCGTATCCTTCCTTTCCCTGGGCCTTAGGAGCGGTATGGTATTGGCCATGTGCATTCCGGTGGTGGTCTGCTCTTCCTTCCTCTTCATGAAATGGTGGGGCATCGACCTTCATATCGTCTCTTTGGGGACACTCATCCTGGCTTTGGGACTTCTTGTGGATGATGCCATTATCGTCATCGAAATGATGCAGTCCAAGCTGGAAATGGGAGCCACCCGTATGGAAGCGGCCCAGGAAGCGTTCAAATCCTGCGCCATGCCTATGCTGGCAGGGACTCTCATCACCATCGCCGGTTTCATTCCCGTAGGCCTCGCAGACGGTCAGGTTTCCGAATACTGCAATTCCCTTTTCTGGGTCATTGGGTCCACCCTTCTTTTGTCCTGGGTGGCATCCATCTTCGTTTCCCCTGTGCTTGGCTATCAGTTCATCAAACCG
The DNA here is from genome assembly GCA_002471975.1 of Dialister sp. UBA7295. Taxonomy (GTDB): domain Bacteria; phylum Bacillota; class Negativicutes; order Veillonellales; family Dialisteraceae; genus Dialister. Next base: position 16,772 of record DKQZ01000085.1, read on the forward strand.
GGCACCGGCGATTCCGTGAGTGGGAAAGTGGAACGGATGGGACGGGAATACTGCAGGAAAGCAGTGAAATTTGTCATTCACTACAGGAAGATGACCATCCTCGCCACCATCGGACTTTTTGCATTGACCGTGGCATCCCTGCCCTTCGTGAATCGTGAATTCTTCCCCGATTCCGTCCGTCCGGAAATCATTCTGGACGTCAATCTTCCGAGCGGCGCATCCATCAAAGATACGAAAAAAGTCATGGCCGCTGTGGCAGACAATCTCTATGGTGACAATCGCGTTTCTTCCTTTTCCACCTATATCGGAGATACGGCTCCAAGATTCATCCTTCTTTTCAATCCCCAGGCCGCTGAAGATGACCGGGGTCAGATGATCATCGTGGCCACCGATACGGATTCCAGAGATTCTTTAAGAAAAGACGTACAGGAATTTTTAGCGGACAATTATCCGGAAGTTCGGGCTCATACCCGCCTCATCCAGACGGGACCGCCTTCCGAATACCCCGTCATGTTCCGCCTGAGGGGACCTGACGCAGGAAAACTGGCAGCTCTTGCCAATGAAGGCCTTTCCAAGATGAAGGAAAATCCAAACGTCGTCAATGCCTCCCTCGACTGGCCCCAGCAGACCCCTTCGGTGCAGCTGAAAATCAACCAGGATAAAGTGCGGGAACTGGGCATCGATAATTATGCCGTATCCCAGGACCTCTATATCAAACTCTCGGGTTACAAAGTAGCCGAATCCTATCAGGGAGACCAGCTCGTGCCCATTTCCTTCCGTCTGGAAGGGGACAATGCGGCCCGCCTNNGAATTCGCCGATATTTCCTATAAAAATGAAACGAGCACCATCTGGCGCAGAAATATCGAACCCTGCATCACTCTCCGGAGTGATGTGGTATCCGGGGTGACCGGGGATACGGTAGCCAACGACGTCTGGGACAAGTATCTTAAAGATTTCCGGCAGAATCTTCCTGAAGGCTATACCCTTGAAAAAGACGGAAGCCTCGAATGGAGCGCCAAGTCCACGAAACAGATCGTGGCTACCATTCCCCTTATGGTCTTCATCATCCTGGCCATCCTGATTTTTGAAATGAAGAAAATCAGCATCATGGTCATTGCGGCCCTTTCGGCGCCTCTGGCCTTAATCGGAAGCATCCTGACCCTCGTGGTCACCCAGAAAGCCATGGGATTCGTGGCCATCATCGGTATGCTCTCCCTGGGAGGCATGGTCATTCGAAATTCCATCATCCTTCTCGATCAGATTCGCCAGCACCTGGAAAAAGGACTTTCCCCCTATGATGCAGTGGTGGAATCAGCGGTTATCCGCTTCATCCCCATCATGCTCACCTCCCTTTCCGATATGATGGGCATGATTCCACTTGTGGTCAATCCATTCTGGGCCCCCATGTCCTGCGCCTTCATCGGCGGCCTGACCCTGGCAACGCCCCTGGGACTCCTCTTCGTCCCGGCCCTCTATGCCTTCTGGTTCAGGATCGAGGAACCGAAGGATGAAAAATAAGTTTAGTTTGAAATAGAAACTGTATGGTCACTGACTTTTGTATCGGGAATCCCGGGAGATTCGGGATTGCCGGGAAAGTCGGGAAGGTGGCGGCCTTTGGCCGCCTCTTTTTATGGGAAATGGACGCAGGCGAAATGAAAATACTTCGAATTAATGAAATTCTAATGATACAAATGCGACTTTTTTTCGACTATATGTATAGAGAGCAAAAAAGAGCGAGGCCTCGGGACGAGGTCCATCAGAATCCGCTGAGCGCCCAAAAATTTAATGCGGATCCGGACCTATGCCCACGTGCCCTTTGAGCTTTCCATCCTCGAGGAATTCATGTTTCCAAGTCGTTAAAATCAAAACAAGTCCTCCCCCTCAAAAATGAGACGGAAAACGAACAACCAGCCCCTCCGCGCCCCTTACTGTTACTCACAAAGCATTGCGCTCCCCGTTGATAAGTCATGATCCGGAATTCTGGGATCTCGGATACCCTCCACACCTCATTACGGGAGGACTTGTTCTCGTGCCTGAAAGCCGTTCACTATGATTCGTAGTGGACGGCTTTTTCAGTCCCCGGCGAAGGCGCCCCGCGAGGGGATTCGTCAGTTGGCATGTATGAGGTTGACTGACGAAATGTTCCATGGGAATTTAGTCAATTAGCCTCATTTGTGCCTTGTACGGGTAGTACAACCCCCTGCTCGCTTCGCTCGCTGCCCCCTGACCAGGGAGGCAGGTGAAAATTCGACGCGTACGGGTATTTCAAAATCGTCTGTGCGTAGTCCCCCTATAAACTCGTGCCGCATCGGCGGCACACCTTCCCGATTCCCGATATTCCCGAAATGAATCCCGACAACCCCGATTCAGAAGTTTCATCATCCTGAAGTTGTCCTTTATTTCCAAATCATTAAGTACTAAAATAGAGTCAGAACATCCAAAGGAGGATTCAAAATGGAAGAAAGAGTCAAGAAAGTTCTGGAAGAGAATATCTGGTCCATCGCCACGGTCTGCACGAAGGGCTGGCCCAATGTGGTTCCTGTGGGTTTCAAGGCAGTCCTGCCGGATGGAAAACTGGCAGTAGGGGACGTTTTCATGAAACAGACGGTCCTGAACGTAGAGTCCAGCCATCGCATGTCCGTTTCTGCCTATGATCCGAAGACCATGGAAGGCTATCAGGCCAAGGGACCGGCAGAATACGTCACCGAAGGACCCATCGTGGACAAGTTCAAGGCCATGGCTGAACAGCTTTTCCACGGCACGGCAACGGTCAAAGGTGCGATCATCCTCACTCCGTCGAAAATCGTAGTCACCACCCCGGGACCGGAGAATAAGAAGGTGCTGCTGGGGGAATAATCATTGTAAAGTGATAAGTGGTAAGTGATAAGTGAAGGTGGCGGGCGTCGAATTAAGAGGCCCGCCATTTTATATGGAAACTTTCATCTTTGACAACTATTGAATCGGGAATCCCGGGGATCACGGGGTTAGTATCGGGATTGTCGGGAAGGAGGCGGGCGTCAGAAAGAAGGCCCGCCGTTTTAAATTGTTTAATCCGGCTAACGGCTGACTGCTATTAGCCCTTAGCCATTAGCTATTAGTTTTCCCTTTACGGTTTCCCCAAATCATGCGAAAATAAGCCAAATCAAAAGAGGTGAAATCATTGAATTAAACACAATTGGGATAATCCTCATATATACTCGCGCCGCCGTTGCGGCGCACCTTCACGAACAACGAACAACGAACAACGAAGAACGAAACCACTAAATTGTGCATAATCCATTCTGGCACCATGTGATATCTATCCTATTTCCCGTTTGACATTCGTCCCCACTTGATAGAAAATAACGATAAAGGTTTCTTAAAATCAAAGGAGGAATACCATGGATATTGATTACCATTTCGGCACCATGTATGTGCTGTCCCGGTGGGCGGATTTCGGCAGCGCCAATTCGAAGATCATTGCCACCAGCGCCCAGTTTGTCGATGACAATATGGATGACAATTCATTCTCGGACAAGGCGGAAAAGGAAGCCATTGCCCAGGGCATCGATATCCGTTATTCTTCCCAAAATATCTGGAACAACATCACGGGCAAGGGAAACTGCGAGGTGTGGATTCCTTTCCATTTCCTCCCCGGCCTTCAGGGAGAAACGGTGGAGGAAAAGCTGGTCTGCAGGAAACACAGTGAACTTTCCAAAGCCCTTGGAGACAGGCTCCTCGAGACGACGCTGGATAACGGGAATTTCCCCTTCCGTCTGGGCGTGGGACTTCACGTCTTTGCAGACACCTGGGCTCATCAGGGCTTCGCAGGCATCAATGCGGCCATCAACCGGGTGCAGAACCTGATTTTCAATACCTCCGGCGAAACGATTGAAAAATTCCTGAAGGACTTCATCGACAATCATCAGTCCGTTTCCGATTTCATCAATGACTTCAATCCCCTGGGCCATGTGGCGGCCGCCCATTGTCCGGACCGTCCCTACCTGTGGTGGAAGACCCGCAACCTTTTTGCCGACGGGCGGAAGAACTGGGAAGAATTCCTGGAAGCATCGGATGAAATATTCCGCATCCTCCAGCAGGTTTCCTGCGTGGAAGTGACGGGCCTGACCGACGAGCAGAAGGCCATGCTCACGGACTGCTTCAAAGACATCAGGGATGAAGACTTCAATAAGCGATACGAAGAATGGATCCGCCGGATCCATGAAAACTATTTCCGCATTGAAGGATTTGATGACGGGGACCGGGAGGTTACCTATGATCCGGAGACCATCCTGGCAGACCCTGATTTCCGCAAAGCTTTCTATGAGGAAATCAACGACCATTTCTACTGGGTAAGAGATAAACTGCTGGATGAAGATATCGACGTGCTGAAGCTGAAAGCGGTGTATTGATTTTTTCTTTCAGGCTCCCTTTTATGGTTTGAGTCAGCTGGGGTGAATCGTGGCCCGTGATCCGTGGTCCGTGGTTCGTGAAGGTGGGCGCCAAAGTCATGAGGCGCCCATTTTTTATTGGGGCTGTACACAGGCAGGGGGAATCGGATTTGGAATTTGGGATTTCGGATTGCGGGAAGGTGGGCGCCAGAATCAGATGGCGAAATTTTTATATTTCTGGACAGGTTATGATTCATATATTATAAAAAGGCCCGCTTTCTATTTGTCGCGGGCCACCTTCACTGCTAACTGATCACTGCGAACTGATAACTTTTACTTACGGTTATCTTCCTTCAAGCTAGCCCTCAGGTACGAAAGGATTTCATTCCCCACACAAAAAATGATACAATATAATCAAAGGTCCGTCGGAAGGGCCTGATTTTATGCATTGCAGGGAGGTCTATTATGGCAAAAGTTCTCGTGGTTTATGGTCATCCCGCACCGGGAAAATCTCTGGCAAACAGGACGATTCTGGAAACGCTGAAGGAAAAGTGTCCGGATATTGAAATACTGAAGCTTTCCGAGGAAGGTTTTGCTCCCCATGTGGAAGAAGATCAGAAAAAACTGGTAGATGCAGACGTCATCGTCTTCCAGTTCCCGATTTTCTGGTATTCCTATCCCGCCCTCATGAAGCTCTGGGTGGAAGAAACCTTTGCTCACGGTTTTGCCTATGGCTCTACGGGAACGGCTCTGAAAGGCAAGAAACTCATCATTTCCTGCACCACCGGCTCTCCCACGGAAGCGTATGTACCGGGCGGTCCGAATGGTCATTACCTGAAAGATTTCTTCTATAATTTCCAGCAGCTGGCTGCCCTCTGCAGCATGGACTATCTGGAACCGGTCTACAGCCATGGCTGCGCCTATATTCCGGGCGTCATGCCGGAATCGGTAAAGGACAGAGTCATCGCCACCTGCAAAGCCCATGGGGAGAAACTGGCGGGGGTGCTGGAGTCGTTGTAACATAGTGCGCCTGGGGAGTGAGTCATTAGCGATTTTCGTGATTCGTTGTTCGTTCTTCGTGATTCGTTAAGGTGCGCCGCTGATGCGGCGGGGTTTTTATGGGGACTGTGCACAGTCGGGGGGAAAGGCCGCTGTCTTCATGAAATCTAACGGCTAACGGCTAACGGCTAACGGCTAACTGCTAACGGCTAACTGCTAACGGCTTTATCTGCCGGTGTTTAATTATGAAATAAAAAAGAGCTGCGGAGAGTTTCCTTCACAGCTCCTTTTTGTCCCGGAGGTTTTATGAAAGTTTTTGCATGGATCGAGGAAAAGGCAAAGCGGTCGCTTACGCGGTTCGGGGCGGCTTCGCTCTGGGGGCTCGCCCTTTTTCTGCTGCTTTCTTACCTGAATCTCTGGGAGAAAGACCACATCGACCTTTTGTCTGTTTTATTTGCCCTGGGAAATGGAGCTCTTTCATCGGTAGTCATAAAAATCTTTCTGGAAATAAAAAACCGGAAAGTGACGCCCCTGATTTACCTTCTTCCCGGGGTCATTTTCTATGGGCTCTTCTCTCTCTATCAGGCGAAGTCTTACCTCATCCTGGGAGGGCTGGGCCTTGCGGCAGCTTTGACGGGCCTTCTCGTTTTCCTCCTTTCCGCGGAGAAAAAGGGAAAGTCTGCCTTTCCTCCCGTATTTCTGGCGGCTCTGGAATCATCCGGCCTGTCCCTCCTGACGGCGGGGGCTATTTCTCTCTGCATCGCGGCGGTGAATGCCCTTTTATTTCATCTGTCCTGGCGCTGGTGGACTGAGGCTTTCTATTTCGGCTTTTTTGTCGCCGGGTGGAATATGTTCCTCGCGGAAATTCCGGAGGTCCATGAAGAAATCGCCCTGCCGTCCATGACCGGCAAAGTCCTGATGAGGGTGTTTCTTCCTCTTTATACCATTTACCTCCTCATCCTGTACGGGTACCTTGGAAAAATCGCCTGGGCCTTCGAAATGCCCGAAGGCACCATGAACTGGTATGCATCCGTCGCGGTATTGGGCTATGTGTTCTTTACCTTCATGCTCTATGGGGAAGATGAAAAAATTTCCCGTCTCATTCGCTGGGGCGGCCTCTTTCTCATTCCCATCGTGGCGGTGCAGCTCTGGGGCGTGTATATCCGCTATACGGCCTATGGTCTCACCACCTGGCGTTACCTTTCCCTCTTCTGTACCTTTTATGGTATCATCGCCATGATTCTGGGCATTCTGGGGAAACCCATCCGCCCTCTTTTCCTGCTGGGCGCATTTCTTTCTCTCCTGCTCACGATGACGCCCATGAATATCATCGACATTCCCGCCAGAGACCAGCAGGCAAGGCTCACGGGGATACTGGAAAAGTACCATATGCTGAAGGAGGGGGAAATCCTCCCGGGCAGCGTGGAAGGGGAGGATCGGGAAAGACTGCTCTCCGCTTACCATTATCTTCATTATGACCGGTCAAGGGAAACGAATCCTTTCACCGTCACTATTTCCAATTCCGAAGTATTAAGGGAAATGGCAGAAGAGAGACTGCCGGAGACCGTGGAAGGGAAGGAACTTTCCTATTTCCAGCTCACCGCGCCCATCCATGAAATGTCCGTGGAAGGGTGGAAGCGGCTGATCCCGTTTAAGGGAAAAATCACGGAGGGAAAGCTCACCGTGAAATCGGAAACCGGGGAAGAAACCTTCGATGTGGGACCTTTTATGGAACCATTCCCCAAAGCAGGGAAGAGGCAGTACTCCGAGCCGGTCCTCTTTGAGCCCGATGAAAATCACCGGATGTATTTCCGGTCTATCAACTTTGAAGCAGGAAAGCCGGTCCATGGGGAAGGGATTCTGCTGGAAAAATAAATACTGTGGAAGGGAAAGGATGACTGATTAACGGGAAGCTTTGAATTTGAAGTTATCAGTTCTCAGTTCGCAGTTCTCAGTGAAGGTGGCCCGCCTGAAATCAAAAGCGGGCCTTTTATATTGTTTTTAAATATATAAAAAGGCCGCGCTTCCATTCTGACGCGCGGCCTCATTCACTGATAACTGATAACTGATAACTGATAACTTTTTACTTATGGCCTTTGAAACGTATTTCTAAATACGCCCTGTGTCCCCACAAATTACTTCGTCCCGAAGATTCTGTCGCCGGCGTCTCCGAGACCTGGGAGGATGTATTTCTTCTCATTCAGCTGACGGTCCAGGGCTGCGGTATAAATCGGTACGTCCGGATGGGCTTTATTGACGACTTCTACTCCTTCCGGAGCGGCTACAAGGCACATGAATTTGATATTCTGTACGCCATGTTCTTTCATCATATCGATAGCTGCCACGGCAGATCCGCCGGTAGCCAGCATGGGATCGAGGAGAATGAAATCGCGATTCGTCACGTCCGGCAGTTTGCAGTAATATTCAATCGGTTTGGCAGTGACCGGGTCACGATAGAGCCCGATAACGCCGACACGGGCGGAAGGAACGAGATCCAGGAAACCGTCTACCATGCCGAATCCGGCACGGAGGATGGGGACGATGCCCAGTTTCTTGCCGGCTACCCGTTTGCCGACAGTCTTTTCAAGAGGAGTTTCGATTTCAAAATCTTCCAGTGGCAGGTCCCGGGTCAGTTCATACCCCATGAGCAGGGTGATTTCCTTCAGAAGCGTGCGGAATTCGCCGGAGCTGGTGCCCTTCTGGCGCATAATAGTCAGCTTGTGCTGAATCAGCGGATGATCGATGACATGAATCTGCATAATTGCCTCCCTCGGTTAATGATGATACCTGTTTTGCTGATTTCATTGTAGCACAAATGGGGGTGGGTGTTAGATTAAATTTTATGGTTTAGAGGAAATTTTGGAAATAAGAAACTTTACGAAGTCGTGGTCCGTGAGCCGTGGTCCGTGGTCCGTGAAGGTGTGCCGCTGATGCGGCACGAGTATATATGGGGATTATCCCAAAGTGCCATTTGAGAGTTGAGTCATTAGCTGTTTTCGTGATTCGTGAAGGTGTTGCCTCTGATGCGGCAACGAGTTTATATGGGGAATGTACTCAGGCGGGGAAAAAATCCCTTTCGGCCAATCGTTTTTCTGCTATAGATTTGTTAAATCGGTATATGCAGGCCAAAGGCCCGTGCGCGGAGCGCACTATATAAGATTGGTTCCGAAGGAACCATATCCATCACGGACCACGGACCACGAGCCACGAATCACGATTGCTGAAAGTCTTCCCGGGACAAGTGTCTCTACCCGTCACCCCCAAAAAATTTACCATTTCTTTATAACCTCCTTCTCATAAAAATAATGACAACGAGTCACTTTTGTTGTAAAATGAAAGTACTGAATCATGATAAACTGGGGTCAAAAGGACCTTTGATTTAGAAAAGAGGATATTATGAAACATAGCAAAATCACCGCGCTGCTCTGCGCCCTGGCTATCGCCGGCACCGGAGTTTCCTCTGTATTTGCAGAAGAAGCAAAAACTCCAACAGAAGCGGAATTGGCAGCTACTGTCATGGGAACGGAAGCTCCAAAGACAGAAACGGCTCCGGAAGTGAATTATACGGACGCCCTGCTGAAGGGCCTTTCCCTGACCCTCCCGGATGTACAGAAATCCGTGGACGAAGGGACTTTCAAAAATCTTTCCCCGGAAGCGCCGAAACCGATTCCCGAACCGGAACCCATTCCCGAACCCATTCCCGAACCTGAACCTGAGCCTGAACCTGCCCCAAAGCCGAAGTACATGGCTGACCAGGGCGAAACGGCCAATGAACTCAATACCGACGGCACCTATGACGGCATGACTTATATTTCCGAAAAAGACAATGAAAATGCCCTCCGTGTCACCATGGCCTATATCGATGCCAATGGAGATACCATCACAAAGACCGGCAATGTGGATGACGTGGAAAATTCCGATCTCTATGGCAAGAATGCGGCCCTCCTCGTTTCCCATGGCGGACACGGCGCATTTACGAATGCCAAAATTTCCACCACCGGCATTGGCTCTGTGGGGGCCTATGGATACAGCAAGGGGACTTACATCAACCTGACCGATTCCACCATCGATACCACAGGAAATAACTCCCCGGCCGTTGAACTGACGGAAAGAGCCATGATGAAGCTGTCCAATACCAACGTAACCACGTCCGGCTATGCATCTCCGGCCATTAAGGTAGGAAATAAAGGCGGTATCTTCCTTGCGGAAAACAGCCATTTCACCACGGCAGGACAGAATTCCCACGGCGTATACACCACCGGCGACGTAACGATCACCAATGGAACCATCAATGCCCGGCAGACAAAAGCAGCTGTCATTAAGAACAACAATACCCTTTCCCTGGAAGGCTCTACCCTCGAAGGAAATGAAACGGGTTCCGTATTCTACAATATCGTCCTCTGCGCTGATGAAAATGCCATCGGCACCATGGGCACCCAGCAGTTCAATGCCACCGATTCTACCCTGATTTCCCATAAGGGCGGCATGTTCTACGTCACCGGCACCCATGGCAGAATCACCCTGACCAATACCACCATCCAGCAGGATCCGAACCTCCCGATCTTCACAGTCATCGGGAATGACGGGACCTACGGTTGGTCCGAAGCAGGCAGCAATGGCGGCCATCTGCAGCTGATTCTCCAGAAACAGAATCTGGAAGGAAATATCCTGGTAGACTCTATTTCCGATGTGAACATGAACCTCACCGAAGGCTCCACCTGGACCGGCGCCATCCATATCGTTCCCAATGCGGACGGCGGAGCAGCCTATTCCACCAATGCGGATCTCTTCATCTCCGAAGGCTCCACCTGGAACCTCACCGAAGACAGTGAAGCGACTTCCATCAACAATCTGGGCACCATCAATTACAATGGACACAAGATCACCCTTGCCGACGGAACCGTCATGCAGGGCTGATTCCTTACGAAATAAAAGCAGGTCTCTCATCTCGAGAGGCCTGTTTTTGTTTTAGCAGTTAGCAATTAGTAGTTAGCCGTTAGCCTTTAGCAGTTAGCCGTTAGCCTTTAGCAGTTAGCAGGATTCCATCCAAGCCGGAAAAGGGGGAATGGGGCATGGCTGATGGCTGAATCTCGAAAGGAAACGGATTTGTGGAAGAACTGTACATTGAGGTTAATGGGTAATGGGTCCGCAGACTTTGGGCCGAAAGGAAACAGACTTACGGAAAACCGTACATTGGGGTTAATAGTTAATGGGTCCGTAAACTTTGGACCGAAAGGAAACGGACTTACGGAAAACCGTACATTGGGGTTAATAGTTAATGGGTCCGCAGACTTTGGGCCGAAAGGAAACGGTCTTACGGAAAACTGTACATTGGGGTTAATAGTTAATGGGTCCGCAGACTTTGGACCGAAAGGAAACGGTATTGCGGGAAGCTGTCCATTGAGGTTAATGGTTAATGGGTCCGCAGACTTGGGGTCGAAAGGAAACGGTATTGCGGAAACTGTACATTGGGGTTAATGGGGTTGACAGACAGACGGTACCTGGGAAAAATGAGAAAATCGGAAAGCAGTCAGGCCCCCCGAAGTTCGGGGGGCTGTCGCCAAAGGCGACTGGGGGGCTGTACTATCGTACAAGTCGAAATTTGGGAGCCGAAGGCAAAATATAAAACTTGCGGCCAAAGGCCGCCACCTTCCCGATAACCCCGAAAATCCCCGACATCATTCCCGACATCCCAGAAACAAAAGTTATTTCACCATAAAGTTCCCATTTAAAAGGCGCCTTCATGACTTCAAGGCGCCACCTTCACGAATCACGGACCACGAGTCACGAATCACGAAAACCTCTATGTGAGACTAACTGCTAACGGCTAACAACTAACGACCAATCACAAAACTATGTTCCCTATATCCAATCCCCACCAATTGTGATATAGTGAAACATATGCACAGGGCGAGTCCCTTATTATATAGAAAAGAAAAGCAAGAAAGGCGGAGTTCGATGAATATTATTGATGAACTGAAATGGCGTGGCGCTGTCAATCAGCAGACGGACGAGGAAGGATTGTACAAACTGGTAGGGGAGAAGTCCATTTCCCTCTATTGCGGTATCGATCCGACCGGGGACAGCATGCACATCGGTCATCTGATTCCATTTATGATCCTGAAACGGTTCCAGCTGGCCGGCCATCATCCGGTCATCGTCATTGGCGGGGGCACGGGCTCCATCGGCGATCCTTCCGGACGCAAAACGGAAAGGGTCCTCCAGACCATGGATGTCATCAAGCACAATGCGGAATGCCTGACAAACCAGATGAAGAAACTTTTCGGCGAAGACGGTTTCACCATGGTGAACAACTATGACTGGCTGTCCCAGATTTCCCTCCTCGATTTCCTTCGCGATTATGGCAAACTTTTCAATATCAATACCATGCTGGCCAAGGAAGTGGTGGCTTCCCGTCTGGATACCGGTATTTCCTTCACCGAATTTACCTATCAGATCCTTCAGTCCATCGATTTCAAGATGCTCTATGATCATTACAATGTGCAGCTCCAGATCGGCGGGGCAGATCAGTGGGGAAATATTACGAACGGCGTAGACCTTCTCCGCAAGACGGAAGATGTCCATGATGCCTTCGGTCTCACCATTCCGCTCATGCTGAAAGCGGACGGCACGAAATTCGGCAAGACCGCCGGCGGCGCCGTATGGCTCGATCCGAAGAAGACTTCCCCCTACGAATTCTATCAGTTCTGGTTCAATCAGGATGACCGGGATGTAGTGAAATACCTGAAATACTTCACCTTCCTGTCCCACGAAGAAATCAATGATCTCGAGAAAGAAGTGGCAGAACATCCGGAACACAGAAATGCCCAGAGAAAACTGGCCGAAGAAGTCACCCGTTTCGTCCATGGCGAGAGAGGACTTGCCCAGGCACAGAAAGTCACCGAAGCCCTCTTCTCCGGCAATATCCAGGAACTTTCGGGTGAAGAAATCGAAGGCGCTTTCAGAAATACAAAGGGCGGCGAAGTCCATGAAGCGCCCATCAATATCGTGGAAGCCCTCGTACAGTCCGGCGTGGAAAAATCCAAACGCCAGGCCAGAGAAGACGTTAAAAACGGAGCCATCCGCGTCAATGGAGTCCAGGTGAAAGACATCGAAGCCAATGTATCCGCTCATCCAAACACCGATGGAAAATTCATCATTATCCGCAAGGGCAAGAAGAACTATTTCTCTATCGCGGTAAAAGCCTGAGTGATTAGCGGTTAGCAGTTAGCCGTTAGCAGTTAGTAAAAATATAGTTCCTTTGGGACACAATTTCAAATAAAAGCCTGCGGCAGGCAATCCCCCGCAGGCTTTTTGTGTATAAATGATGGGATATCAGTCTTTTACCCCGCCTGCGAAGAGTCCCCATAAAAACTCATGCCGCAAAAGCGGCGCACCTTCCCGACAGCCCCGATACCCCCGAAACGAATCCCGGCATCCCCGATTCAAAAGCTTTTTCATTAGAAAGTCCGCCTTTCATCCCGATTTCCGGGTTCTTCATTTCTAGTATTTCCAAAACATGCTATACTAAAAAGAATAACTTAAATCATAGAAAAGGAGAAGAACCATGAAATTTGCTTTCAATCACAACAATTTCAACGTGCTCGATTTACAGAAGAGCATCGCTTTCTATGAAGAAGCTCTGGGACTCAAAGTAGTGGGTGAGTACAAAGCTCCGGACGGCTCCTTTATCCTTGCTTACCTGGGAGACGGGGAGACGAAACACCGGCTGGAACTGACCTGGCTCCGGGACAGGAAGGAACCCTACAATCTGGGAGACAATGAATTCCATCTGGCCTTCGACGTGGATGATATGGAAAAAGCCCATGAGAAGCATAAGGAAATGGGCTGCATCTGCTATGAAAATCCGGCCATGGGCATTTATTTCATCCTTGACCCGGACGGCTACTGGATTGAAATCATCCCGGGAGGCAAATGATGGATCCTGTCTTTGCAAGAACCGCAAGAATCATCGGTGAAGAGGGAGTCGATTTCCTCTCCACCAAAACGGTAGCGGTTTTCGGAATCGGCGGAGTCGGTTCCTATGCGGCAGAAGCCCTGGTCCGCGCAGGAATCGGTCATCTCATTTTCATCGATAAAGATGAAGTGGAAGATTCGAACCTGAACCGACAGCTCGTGGCCGACCGGACCACCATTGGAAGAAATAAAGCAGAAGTCATGGTGGAAAGGGCTCTTCGGGTGAATCCCGCCTGCGATGCGAAAGCCTGTCCCATATATTACAAGGCAGGGGATGAAGATTTCATCAGAAACCTGCATGCGGACTATATCATCGATGCCATCGATGACGTACCGGCCAAAGTTTCCATTGCAGAAATCTGTTACAAGCTGAAAATTCCGCTCATCTCCTCCATGGGCACCGGCAACCGTCTCCGTCCGGAAATGCTCCAGATCGCAGACATCAATAAGACTTCCGTCTGCCATCTGGCAAGGAAAATGAGAAAAGAACTGAAAGACCGGAGAGTTCGCCATTTGACCGTGGTGTACTCTAAAGAACTTCCCCATAAACCCATGGGCGAAGGTCATGCGCCCGGCTCCAGTTCCTTTGTCCCGCCCGTTTCCGGCATGATGATGGCTGGCTACGTCGTACGAAGCCTCCTCAAAGAGAAAAATATCACCTGATATCTTTGTTTCCGAAAGAAAGGAAATAAAAATGGCAGAAATCCTTCATCCCGACTGGATCACAGTCAAAGACAACGGAATAGACCATGCCGGCTACGACCAGGAATGGTATCCCCAGAAAAGACAGAAACTGGCCGGCTGCGGCCCCACGGCAGGCAGCATGATGGCTGCCTATATCGAAAGAAAACAGCAGGGGAAAATCGTCGCCACCCGGGATGAAGCCCTCTCCGTCATGCTGGAAATATGGAAATACGCCACACCCCGCATGCACGGCCTTTATAAGACACGCTGGCTCAAAGAAGGTCTCACGGAATACATGAAAGAAAGAGGACTCAAAGGCAAAGTAGAAGCTCTTCCCATCCCTTCCATCCGGCTGCTCGCCCCGAAACTCCCCAAAGTGGCCGCCTTCATCACGGAAGGCTTGGAAGCCGACTGCCCCATGGGATTCCTCAATCTCCATTCCGGAGACGAACCCATTCCCTATCATTGGCACTGGATGCCCCTCGTGAAAATCGAAGAAAAAGAAGGGGAATACTACTGCACCCTCTGGGACGAAGGAAAACCCCACGTCTTCAATCTGGGAAACTGGCTGGCAAAGACAAAATTCGGGGGAGGGTTCGTACGGATTATTGGAAGTTGATTCACTTGAGCTGTATGTGAATAGTGACAATATGCTGAATCGTGATCCGTGACCCGTGGTCCGTGAAGGTGGGCGCCTTGAAGTGATAGAGGCGCCCTTTTTTATGTGGGAACTGTATGATGAAATGACTTTTGAATAGGGGATGTCGGGAATGATTTCGGGAATCTCGGGACTGTCGGGAAGGTGGCGGCCTTTGGCCGCAAGTTTTAGATTTAAAAACCATACAACCGGCCCTTCGGGCCGTGGAAAACAGGCAGACCGGCCCTTCGGGCCGTGGAACTCATGCCAACCTCGCTCCGCTCGGGGAGGGGCGCGGCTCGCTTTGCTCGCCGCCCCAGCAATACGACGTGGGAGGGTACAGAGAGTTCATTTGAATAGCCGTTAGCCGTTAGCCGTTAGCCGTTAGCCATTAGCCGTTAGCCGTTAGCCGTTAGCCGTTAGCCATTAGCCATTAGCCGTTAGCCATTACCCATTACCTATTACCCATTAGCCATCTTCTCTTTCCAGTTTCCCCATCCTGTTTCTAATCTCTGCGAACTTCAAACTTCGAACTGATAACTAAATAGACAAAAAGTCAAAAAATATATTAGCACTCACTTGACATG
>DKQZ01000097.1 GCA_002471975.1 Dialister sp. UBA7295
CGTTTTTTCCTGACTCTAACACAGTTCTCAGTGATTGTGGCCGCCTTTAAATAGAAAAAGGCGGCTCTTTTTATATAAAATATCCATTTTCAATGAGAATGATGGTTAAAAATGGCCCGCCATTCAATTTGCTGCGGGCCTCCTTCACTGATAACTATGAACTGATAACTGATAACTTTATAATTTCCGGCAGTTTTACCTGTTGTGTAATAATTGTACAGCCCCAAATTGATTTATTCTCGACATGTAATAAAAAGGTCATTTAAAATTCGCTAAAGTGAAATTTCATTTCAGCATTTCCCCATTTCTATAAAATGAAAACGTCCCCCTTCAGGGACGTTTTTTCATTTCTGTGCGGCCCGCATGCTGATTTCCACGTTCCAAAGGGGACTGACCAGCAGCCCCTGGTAGGTAAAGCGGGCGGGAAGGGCATCCTGATTGACCCAGGCATTGATGATATCCCCTACCACATTCACATTTTTCCGGATATCAGGAATGATGACGGTGAGGTCCAGGATATGCTTTCTATCAGAGTGATTCTCTGCCAGGATTCGATCGAAATGGGCCAGGATTTCCTTTGTCTGGAGCGAGGCATCTGCTCCCGGCGTATCTCCTACGATGCCGGATGTATAAATGATTCCATTGTGAATGACAGCTTCTGAAAACCGACCGTTTCCATTTTTGAATTGAATTTCGCTCATCATTTTCTCCTTTCGGTTTAAAATCTTCCCCCGCCGCCTCCGTGGCTTCCGTCGCGGCTGGAGAGTGTGACCCGGGGCTGTTTGGGTTTCCTGATTCTGGAAATATTCATGAAGAGGAAGATGTCTTTGGCCCCGCTGAGTTTAAAGCTTCCCGGGACCAGGTAGGAAGAAGCATTGTAGGAAAAGTCCAGATTTTTCATCCTTGAGATGAGATGGGACCTTACGGCCATGCCCACGAGGAGGGAAAGGATGAGGATGATGGGATAGGCCGCATAATCCATAGCGGTCTTTTCCACATAGGGCCTTCCCTCTTTGGCGTAGTAGTCAAGCAGCCTGTCGGAGGTGCTGACGTATTTCCGGAAGGCTTCATAATAATTGCCTCTGGACATGGAGGGCACCATATCATTGGCAATATACTGGATGCCCTGATCATCGGTGATTTTCTTCCGCATGGCATTGTCGGTGGAAATATACCATTCCCGGGAGCCCATGGAAATCAGGAGGACCATATTTCCATTCTTCCCTTTGCGATTATTGTCCAGGTACCGGTTGGCATAGGTCCCGATATTTCCTCCGGGAATGGAGCCGGCCGTGACAATCATGACGTGGACGTTGTATTTCTCGTCAACCTTCGAAAGCTCGGTCTCCACGATCTGTTTTTCCGTGGAAGAGAGAAGTTTCGCCTGATCCGACAGGTTTCCTGCCGCTTCTGCCCAAAAGACAGGCATCAGGAACAGGGCCAGGGCAAGGAGGATTTTCCATAGTTTTTTCATAGGCCCTCCTTACACGTTCAGGAACGCGGAAACAAGGAAATAGAAAATGGGAAGCATGATGATGGTCACTACGGCAAGGACCATGTAAGATTTCTGTTTGTCATAGGGCAAAAATCCCACCACTTCTCCTGTCTGGCCGTTCATCATGAAGGTATAGGGCTTATCCTGGTACCGGGTGGTCAGGATCCATACGGGGAGAAGGGCATAGGAAGCTTTTCCCCCGTCTTTCACCACGGCTTCATCGGTCATGGAACAGCGGGTATAGCCGGTCACCGTATCTTCCAGTTCATTCAATGCGGTCTGATGGACTCTTTCATCTGCCCTGGGAGCTGCTGATTCTGCGTCTACGTCATACTTATCGGCGAGACATCCGGCCATATAACCGGGAGTGAAAGGAACGAGTTCGGAGAAATCAAAGGGTTCCAGGGATTCCATGTACTGGTCATTCATCTTTTTGCTGCCGTCTACGGGGATATTTTTAAATTCCATGGTCCCCTCCCGGCTGCAGTTATAAATACTTGTCTGGGTAATCACTTCGTCCGGCGTATTAATGACGTTGTCCGATTCCGCCCGGAACTGGGCGCTGGCATGGACTCTGGAGTCAAAGAGCCAGAAGGGCACGTACATGGCCTGGATGTCTTCCACCCTGTTTTGGGAAATAAAATTGGAGGGGAGGAGGAATTTTCCTTCATAGAATTTCTTGAGCGCCGCCATGGCTTCGTCTTTGCTCTTTTTGAAAGGAAGGATGAAATCCGGCTTCAGCATGCCGGTGAAACGGGAAGGAATCATGGTGGGATTGCCGCAGTAGCAGCATTCCGTGGCCATGGTATTTTCATCGCACACCAGCTCTGCCCCGCAGGAGGAACAGGTGAAGGTACGGAGATGGGCCATTTCCTCTTCGGTCCAGTCCTTTCCCGCCGCTTCGGTATCAAATTTTGATTCCCTGGCTGCTTCTGCTCTGGCTGCCATTTCTTCTTTTTTGGCAAAAAGCTTCTCCAGCGCCGCTGTCTCAAATTCCGTATCGCAATAGGGACAGACGATTTTCTTCTGCCCCGGCACCATCTCCAGAGGCCCGCCGCAATTCGGGCAGGAGTAGGCGACTGTAGTATCGGGCATAGTGTCACCTCGGAATTTTAGTCAATACTTCGTATGAACGGTAAGAGTCATATCGCAAAGAGGGATTGGGAATTGGGGATTAGGGGTTAGGGGTGGTGGGCCGCAACAGAAAATAAGCGGCCCGAAATATATAAATTTGCCCTACAATCAAGGTGCAATTTTGAAAAAACGAAATATGCTCAAAACAGAAAAATATATACTTCGGCGCGCTTCCAATGTTGATGCGCGCCACCTTCCCTAATCCCTAAATCCTGATTCCTGTTCCCTAATCCCTCAAAATATACTCACTCCGGCTTCTTATGTCCGCAATTCGTGCAGAATTTCCCCTGATTCATGGTCCCGCAGGAGGGGCAGGTCCAGCCGGAAGGCTTTGGCGCTCCGCAGTTACTGCAGAAGTTTCCTGTATTTCCTTTCTGTCCGCAGGCGGGGCAATCCCAGGGTTTCTTTTCTTCCGGTTTCGGCTTTCCGCAGTTGCTGCAGAATTTCCCTGTATTTCCTTCTGCGCCGCAGGCCGGGCAGGTCCATCCCGAAGGAGCTTTTTTCTGCTGCGCTTCATAGGCCGTCCGGGCTTTTTCAGCCTGCTCAGCCATGGCCTGGTACATGCCGGTTCCCGCATTTCCTGCCATATTCATCCCCATGAATCCTACGGCAGCGCCCATATTGCTTTCATTTCCTGCCGCCGTCCGCATGGCATCAGTTGTCGCATCAGTCATGGCTCCCATGGCGATATCAGGACGGGCCATGGCAGCTCCCATCTGGAGTTTCTGTATTTTCGCCTCGTCTTCTTCATTGGCCTTCACGCTGTTCATACCGAAGGAAACGATTTCAATGCCGCGCAGGTCTCTCCATTTCTTCGAAAGCACATCATTCAGGGCGTCCGCCATTTCAAAGGTATGGCCCGGAAGTTCCGTATAATCGATGTGCTGAGCGGAAAGCTTTGCAAAGGCAGGCTGGAGGGCTGTGAGGAGTTCACTCTTCAGCTGGCTGTCCAGCATTTTCCTGTCATACAGGTCGGACACATTTCCTGCCACGTTCGTATAGAAAAGAATGGGGTTCGTGATTTTGTAGCTGTATTCCCCAAAACAGCGGATCCGGACGAGAAGATTGAGACCCGTGGCCTGATCCGATACTTTGAAGGGCACTTCGGCCGGGGTGCCATACTTATTTCCAACGATTTCCTTCAGGTTGAAATAGTACACCCGCTGGTCCTTCCCCGTATCCCCGCCAAAAGTGAAACGACGGCCGATCTGGTGGAAGATTTCCTTCACGCCCTCTCCCAGGGAACCCGTGAAAATGGAAGGTTCCGTGGATTTGTCATAGGTGTATTCCCCCGGTTCTGCGCAGAGGTCCACCACTTTCCCCGATTCCACGATCATCATGCACTGACCGTTATTGACGGCAATCTTTGAGCCGTTGGAAATGATATTATCCTCGCCGGAGGTATTCGAAGACCTGCCGAAACGGCTGATTTTCTTTTCCCCCTTCATCATGAGAATGTCCGGGGTCATGCTGTCACAGTAGAAAAATTCCTTCCACTGGTCCGCCAGCACGCCGCCGATGGCACCGATTCCTGCTTTGATAAGACCCATAATCATCCTCCTTGTAAAAAGAGTAAGCCTGATACTTATGCATTTCAAAAACTGTAAAAACGAGCGGAAAAGTTCTCAGTTCCTGGTTATCAGTTCTCAGTGAGTGTGCTTATCATCATTATAGTAAAAGCAGCTCTTGGGAAAATCCGGTCCACAAATAACTGCGAACTGATAACAGATAACTTTTAAATATCCCTGTTATCCATATTTTATCATAATAAAGGCCGGGGCGCAGGCGAATGTTTTCCTCCCCGAAATCATAACTTTAAAGTTTGATCTATGAATTACATAGCTTACAATTTATACAATTGATAAACAGATAATTTACAAATTCATGTCATATAACTTATGAATTCCCATGTAAGTAATGAATGAATCTGCATGAAAGAAATATTGGATAAACCGGTATAAAAGATATATATTATAGTCACAACTTAAGGCAAAGGCCCGCAGCGAGGCGGGATTTATAAATGTGGAGGCTCCCATGAAAGAAAATCAGGTAGAAAAAGAAGTTATTGTGGAAGAAGCAGAAAAGGAATCCATCTGCTGGGCTTTACTCGAACTTCAGTCCAGAAAATAACCGTACCTGAAAGCCGCCGCAAGGCGGCTTTTTTCCTGGGAATCGTCACATGGAAAGCTTGTCAATCCACAGGATGACAAGCTTTTTTGTTGAAGTGATCAGTTATCAGTTCTTAGTTCGCAGTGAAAGAAGGACCGCATCAAAATTTTGAAGCGGTCCTTTTTACATAAATTTTATTCAAATCAGCAATGAAAAAGCTGCAGGAGTTTCTCCCGCAGCTTCATTTTTAATTCATTCACAGGTTCCCCAGTTGGGACAGTTGAGACCATGGTTCATCGCCCGCCTGAGCACAATGCAACTGATAACGGTTAACTCTTTTCCAGCACTATTTCCGCCTGTTTAATATCCACAGCTATTTGTTTCTTAAGCCCATCGAAGGACTCGAACTTTTTCTCTCCCCGGAGGCGGCTCACCCACTCCAGGGTGAAGGGTTTCCCATAAATGGATTCTTCGAAGTGGAAGATGAAGGTTTCAATGGTTCTTTCTGTATTTCCAAAGGTGGGATTGGTGCCGATGTTCGTGATGGCATCATATTTCCTGCCACTCACAATCGCTCTTGTGGCATAGACGCCGTCGGGCGGGAGGACCCGGTCTTCCCGGAAGGACAGATTGGCCGTGGGAAAGCCCAGGACCTCATGACCCCGCCGGAATCCATGGACCACGTCGCCCTGCATGGAGTAATTTCTCCCAAGCAGCCGGGCCGCTTCTTCCATATTTCCGGAGAGGACAGCCTCGCGGATCCGGGTGGAGGAATAGGGAGCTCCCTTTCCTTCTACCAGTTTCACAATATCCACGGTGACCTTTGTTTCCTTAAAGAACTCTGCCATCCCGCTGCTGTTCCCCCGGGCCCCTTTGCCGAAGGTGAAATTTTCCCCTGCCACCAGGCCGGAAAGATTTCCGAGGGAAGATAGATTCGTCATGAAAGTTTCCGCGCTTTCAGAGAGAAATTTCTGATCCGGACGGATGAAGACGGCCAATTCCATGCCTGCTGCCGCAAGGGAAATCATTTTTTCCTCCTCCGACTGGAGAAGGGGCACCCGGATGTGGGGGGCGAGCACGGTCATAGGATGAGGAAAGAAAGTGAGAACTCCGGGAATGGCTCCTTTTTCGGCTGCCAGTTCCCGGACTTTTTCAAAAACCACCTGATGACCCTTATGGCAGCCGTCAAAAAAGCCGATGGCCAGCACCAGCTTTTTGTCCTTTGGAATTTCATGTAAGGAATGATACATTTCCATGGGTCAGTTGAACACTTTCTTCGGTTGAATGACATGTTGGGAAATAGAGGCGATGCCAAGGAATCTTTCTCCGCTGAACACAGCGGCCTTTTGCAAATCCTCTACTTTCGTGCGAAGCCTTTTGCCCTGCAGAAAATCAGCTGCTTTTTCTTCGGATATTTCCACCTGGGGCAGGGCGGAAAGAATGGGATGAAGGTCCGTCATGAGGGCACTTTCTGGATTTTCAGAAATTTCTTCCAGGGTCTTTGCTTCTTTCAGGGAAAATGGTCCCATTTCCGTCCGTACCAGTTTGTCCATGGTGAGGAGGCAGCCCGCTTCTTTTCCCAGATCCCTCCCCAGGGCACGAATATAAGTCCCGGCCGAACAGGTGACGGAAAGAGAAATATGGGGCGGTGCTATTTCCAGAATTTCCAGTTTGTAAATGGTGACGGGCCGGGGTTCGAGATGGACTTCCTTTCCCTCCCGCGCCAGTTTGTAGGCCCGCTCTCCATTGATTTTTTTCGCCGAATAAGCCGATGGCACCTGGAGGATGTCTCCGCGGAACTTTTCCGCTGCCTTTTCAAAAGCCGAAAGGTCTTCCGGGATGGGGCCTTTTTCGAGGATGGTCCCCGTCATGTCTTCGGTATCCGTGGAAATACCCATGGTGAATTCCGCTTCATAGGATTTCTGATGGATGGGCGCGTATTCGATGAGCCTTGCGGCCCTTCCCAGAAATACGGGAAGCACCCCTTCCGCCATGGGATCCAGGGTGCCGCCGTGTCCGATTTTTTTCTGATGGTAAATGCGGCGAAGTTTCGCGATCACGTCAAAAGAGGTGAATCCTCTGGGCTTCCATACATTGATGACGCCGTCCATCAGCGGGGATACTCCTCTCCGCCGGGAAGGTATTTCTTTGCCACTCCCACGAGAATGGGGAGGGCTTCTTCGATGGGCTTATTGATGGAGCAGCCTGAAGCTTTCCAGTGTCCGCCGCCATCAAATTCTGCCGCCAGTTTTCCCACATTGCAGTGCTCCGTGGAGCGAAGGGATATGCGGGTGATGACATTTCCATCTTTGTCGGTGCGGTATTTCAGGAGCGCCGCGATCTGGCAGCCTTTGAGGCTTCTGGGGATGGAGGCATAGGCATCGGAATTTTCCCCGTCCAGCCGCATGGCTTCTTCATCCATAATGGCCGTGACGATCTGGCCGTTTTCAAAAGACTGCAGCGTAGACGACACGCGGCCCCAACATTTGATGGCATCTTCCGTCTTCTCGTCGAGATGGTTGGAAATATAGTCCGGTTTCGCTCCCATGCCCACCAGTTTAGCCGCCATCATGAGTGTATGCTCGCTGGTGCAGGAGAAGCTGAAGAATCCGCTGTCCGTGCAGAGGGCCATATAGAGGGCATTGCAGGTATCTTCATCAAGCGTAAGGCCCATATCAAAGAACATTTCCGAAAGAAGCTCTGCCGTGGCGGCATAGCGGTATTTCAGGTACAGATAATCGGTGTAATGTTCATTGGATTCATGGTGATCGATGCAGAGGGAGTCCACATTGGGGAATTTGAATTTATCCCTTCCGCCCCGTTCCAGGTTACCCAGGTCCGTGAAGACGAGGGCATCATAGTCCTTCCCTTCCGGGATTTCGGTCAATACTTTCTCCGTAGTCTTCACAAGGGTATACACATGAGGTACCGGGTCCGGCAATACCATATCTGCTTCTTTCCCCATAAGGCGAAGCGCATTGTGAAGGGCGCAGATGGACCCCACGTCGTCTCCATCCGGATGCTCATGACCGATGAGAAGGAAACGATTATGGGATTTCAGGAATTCTATGGCTTCTTCTTTGGTGATTTCTTTGGAAATAGCCACTTTGGGGTCATAAGAAAGGCTCATTCTTCCTCCTCCTTGTGAATTTTCTTCAAAAGCCCGTCAATGTGCATGCCGTAATCCAGAGACTTGTCTTCTTCAAAGAAAAGCTCCGGGGTATAGTAGATTTTCAGGCGCTGGCCCAGTTCCTTCCGGATGAAGCCTTTTGCCTTGTTCAAACCTTCCAGGGAGGCCTTCTTTTTCTTTTCATCCCCAAAGAGGGAAACGAAAATCTTTGCTTCCCGGAGCTCTCCCGTCACTTCCACGCCCGTCACGGTGACGAAGCCGATTCGCGGATCCTTCAGGTCATTCAGGAGCATATTGCTCACTTCCTGCTTGATAAATTCCTGTACCTTTCTGACTCGTAATTCAGACATATTGTACCTCGCTGTCTTTTAGAAAAGTTATCAGTTCTCAGTTCGCAGTGATCAGAATTATTTTTCCAACAACTCCCCTGTCACCGATAACAAAAATATATTTCAGAATCAATCAAAATAAGAGATTTTCTTCCCTTATTAGTATACCATATGGAAATACAGGAATGATGAACCGCCGGCCCTTTCATTATTTCCGTTGTACAGAAAAAATAAAGGTTAATGGACCACCGCAAAAGCGAACCCATTAACCTTTTATTTTTATTACAGACAATGTTGAAAAACGCTAACTGCTAACGGCTGACTGCTAACAGCTT
Organism: Dialister sp. UBA7295; assembly: GCA_002471975.1. Classification (GTDB taxonomy): domain Bacteria; phylum Bacillota; class Negativicutes; order Veillonellales; family Dialisteraceae; genus Dialister. The sequence continues at coordinate 8,533 of DKQZ01000097.1, forward strand.
ATCACCAGTTTCCCCCTGCATAGCCCGAAAGCCATTCGGAAAATCATTCCAGCTTGGCCGCTTCTTCTTTCAGTTCGAAGGCTTCCAGCTGGTCTCCTTCTTTGACGTCACGATAGCTGTCAATGGCGATACCGCATTCAAATCCTGCTGCCACTTCTTTCACATCATCCTTGAAACGGCGGAGCGATGCGATCTTGCCTTCGTGAATGACGATACCATCACGAATAAGTCTGAGCTGACAGGTGGAGGTGACTTTTCCGTCCTGTACATAGGAACCGGCAACAATGACTTTTGGAGTATGAATGACCTGACGGACTTCTACGTGTCCCAGGACCACTTCCCGGATTGTCGGAGCCAGCATACCTGCCATAGCAGCTTTGACATCATCGATACAGTCATAAATGACACGATACAGACGGATATCGACACCATCTTTTTCAGCCATGGCTCTCGCATTGGCGTCCGGTCTGACGTTGAAGCCGATAATCAGGGCTTTGGAGGCCGATGCCAGCATGACATCGGATTCATTGATGGCGCCTACGGCAGAATGGACGATGGAAATACGGACTTCATCGCTCTTGATACCCTGGAGGGACTGAACGAGAGCTTCCACAGAACCCTGGACATCGGCTTTGATGATGATATCCAGTTCCTTCATTTCCCCTTCCTTAATCTTTTCAAAGATATTGTCCAGGGTGACTTTCTGTACGTTTTTCTGTTCTTCTTCCTTGGCTCTCGCTGCGCGGAGTTCGGCGATTTCTCTGGCCTTTCTTTCATCCATGACGTAGAAATGATCGCCTGCTTCCGGTACGCTGTCCATACCAAGGATTTCTGCCGGTGCGGAAGGTTCCGCATTTTTCAGTTTGCGGCCGTTTTCATTTGTCATGGCACGGACACGGCCCCAGCTCTTGCCTGCCAGGATTCCATCCCCCACATGAAGGGTACCGTTCTGTACGAGTACGCTCATGACAGGGCCTCTGCCCTTATCCAACTGGGCTTCTACGACTACCCCGTAAGCTTCGCGGTTCGGATTGGCTTTCAATTCCTGGACTTCTGCTACCAAAAGAATATTTTCCAGGAGGTCATCAAGACCGATCTTCTTCTTTGCGGAAATAGGAGTCATGATAACGTCGCCGCCCCATTCTTCGCAGAGGAGGCCTTCCTTGGAAAGTTCTTCCTTGATACGGTCCGGGTTGGCGCCGGGTTTATCAATTTTATTGATAGCTACCATGATCGGTACGCCCGCATTTTTTGCGTGATGAATGGCTTCTACAGTCTGGGGCATGACTCCATCATCAGCAGCTACAATTAATACGGCAATATCTGTAATCTGGGCGCCGCGGGAACGCATGGCGGTGAAGGCTTCATGGCCCGGGGTATCGAGGAATGTAATCTTATGGCCTTTGTAGCGAAGCTGGTAAGCGCCGATTCTCTGGGTAATGCCGCCGGCTTCATGCTGGGCCACATTGGTCTGGCGAAGGGCATCGAGAAGGGTCGTTTTACCATGATCGACGTGACCCATGATGGTAACGACGGCCGGACGGGTCTTCAGGAATCTCGGATCATCCTTGGCCGGCGTATATTCTGTGGGATCAGCAGCTTCCGGAGCTTCCTTAATGGTGACGCCAAATTCTTCTGCCAGGATTTCGATGGTATCCTTGTCCAGATTCTGGTTGATGGTGGCCATGACGCCATCCATCATGAGGGCTTTAATAATTTCGCTGACTTCCCGGCCAAAGAGTTCTGCCAGTTCCTTGACCGTTACGCTCGGCGGAAGTTCCACTTCTGTCGGATAAGCGGCAGTTTTCCTGTCAGTCATATGTTTTTTCTTCTTATTATTCTGGTTGAGAGAACGGGCCATGAGGGAGCCGCCTTCTTTTTCGCGGCGAGAACGTTCCCAGTCTTTCTTTGTCTTCTTCTTGGCCGGTTTTTCTCTTCTCTGTGCCGGAATGACCGGAGCTTCTTCCATGGAGTCATTCTGGGCATTCCGGTTCTGGCGTTCCTGGGGCTTTCTGTCCTGGCGGGATCTGTCCTGACGATCCTGGCGCGGACGTTCAGAGAGTTCTTCCGGATACTCATAGCGTTCCGTCTGTTCCGGACGGGCGCTTCTTGCAGGTCTTCCGTTCCTGTCTCCGAAACGGTCCCCCGGTCTTGCCGGTCTGTCTCCCTGGCGGGCCGGGCGGTCTCCCTGACGATTTCCGAAACGGTCATTCCGGTCTCTCTGCGGTCTGTCGCCCTGACGGAAATTGCCGCCTTCTCTCTGCGGTCTTGCCGGGCGGAACGTGCGGTCTGCCGGGCGGTTTTCCTGTCTGGCCGGCCTTTCCTGACGGGCTGCCGGTCTTTCTTCTGCTTTCGGGGCTGGTTTCGTTTCCACTTTCTGAGCCGGCCTGGCTTCAGCTTTGGGTGCCGGTTTCATTTCCGGTTTTGGGGCCGGCTTGACTTCTGTCTTTGGAGCCGGTTTCGGTTCTTCCGGGACGGCGATGGAAGAGTAGGAAGATTTCCTTGCCCCATCCTGCTGCTTTCTGTCCGTCGGGCGGCCCTGCTGGTCAAAGCGAACCGTTCTCATGGGCGGACGCTTCTTTTTCTTTGCGGAAAATTCCTTTTCCAGCACTTCTTTGGCAGAGTCATCCACGCCGGAAAGACGGCTGGTGACGTCAAAATTATGTTTCTTTAAAACTTCTATCACTTCCCGGTCCGTTTTCCCAAAGGTCCTGGCCAGTTCATAGACTCTGGATTTTTTCTTCTGCATAAGCAGCCTCCCATCTATCCTTATTTCCGGCTGTCAATCTTATCCGCGATTGCCCTGCCGAATCCTTTATCTGTAATCAGGGCACATGTCCGTACCCCTTTGCCGAGGGCCTGTCCCAGTCTTTCCTTTGTTCCAAATATTTTTATGGAAATATGGGCTCTTTCACAGGCTCTCGTATATTCATCTCTTGTTCTTTCGGAGCAGTCTTCCGTCAGCACCAGCAGGACGCCCTGCCGTTTTTTGATTCCTCCGGAAACCTGCTCATTGCCGGAGAGGATCTTTCCCGCCTTCTGCGCGAGACCCAGCATCCGGTAAATGGCGTCATCCATTTTCGACCTGCGCTTTCAGCGCTTCGTACACGTCTTTGGAAACAGGACGCTTCAGGGACTTTTCCAGTCCGTGGCTCTGATAGGCTTTATTGAAGCATTCGATATCATCACAGATATATACGCCCCGGCCCGATTTTTTGCCGGTCCGGTCGACTTCGATGACCCCTGTCGGGAGCGCTACAATGCGGAGGAGTTCTTTCTTCGGTTTCAGTTCATCGCAGCCCACGCATTTGCGCATCGGGATCTTCTTGACTTTCATTCCTGATCCTCCTCACCGCCGGCTTCGATATCTCCCAGGATATCATCATCTTCCATTTCTTCATCCTGACCGAAGCCTTCTTCCTTCGCCTGGGTTTCGCTCTTGATATCGATCTTCCAGTTGGTCAGCTTGGCTGCCAGTCTCGCGTTCTGGCCGGCTTTGCCGATAGCCAGGGACAGCTGGTAATCCGGAACGATGACGTAGGAAGATTTTTCCTCTTCCCAGACGGAAACGGAAATGACTTTTGCCGGGGAAAGAGCATTGGCGATATAGATGGCCGGATCTTCATCCCAGCGGACGATATCGATTTTTTCATCATGCAGTTCGTTTACGATATTCTGGACTCTCTGGCCCTTCGGTCCTACGCAGGCTCCGACGGGGTCCACATTGGGGTCCATGGCATAAACGGCGATTTTGGAACGGGAACCCGCTTCGCGGACCACGTTCTTTATTTCCACAGTACCGCTGTAAATTTCCGGTACTTCCAGTTCAAAGAGCCGTTTCAGGAGGCCCGGGTGGGTTCTGGAAAGAATGATTTCCGGTCCCTTCGTGGTCTTTCTGACTTCCAGCACATAGCATTTGATCTTGTCATTGGTCTGGAAGGTTTCCCCTTCAATCTGTTCCGCATAGGGAAGGATGCCTTCCACCCGGCCCAGGTCTACGAAAATGGTGCGGGATTCGGACCATTTCACGGTGCCTGTAATGACGTCGCCTTCGCGGCCGGAGAATTCATCATAAATGGATCCTCTTTCTGCTTCACGCAGTTTCTGGATCATCACCTGTTTGGCAGTCTGGGCAGCGACGCGGCCGAAATTCTTCGGGGTCACATCGATGCGGAGCATATCGCCGGCTTCGTAGGATTTATCGATTTTCTTGGCATCTTCCACCGTGATTTCATTGATGGCATCCGGAGATTCCGGATCGATGGTTTCCACCACTGTCTTTTCCGCATAAATCTTGTAATCCCCGGTTTCACGGTTCAGTGTAACGGAAGCTTTGCCATTGCTGCCGGTTTCTTTCTTGTAAGCCGTCAGGAGCATCAGTTCCAGAGCATCATACACTACGTTTTCGTCTACTTTTTTAATCTTTACCAGTCCTTGAATGGCTTCGATCAGATTGCTGTTCACGATTTCTATTTCCTCCAGTTAAAATGAAAAATGAAGTCTCACCTGAGAAATCTTATCTCGTCCAAGAGTCAGTTTGTCGCCCGATTCCATTTCCAGAAGAAGGGCGCCATCTTCTGCAAGTCCTTCCAGTTTTGCTGTGAAAGACTTTGTTTTCGTTCCTTCCAAAGGGGCAAAGAGTTTGACGTCCACATCCTCGCCGGTGTAACGGATGAAGTCTTTATCCTTCTTCAGCACCCGGTCCAGGCCCGGTGAAGAAACCTCCAGCATGTAATTGTCCGGAATCAGGTCCTTCTCGTCCAAGATGGCTCCTGCCTTTTCGCTCACCGCCTGACAGTCATCCAGACCTACGCCGCCTTCCTTATCGATGTATACCCGGAGAATCCAGTTTCTTTCCCGGATGTATTCCACATCCACAAGTTCCAAACCGTCTTTTTCCAGTACCGGTTCCAGCAATCGTTCTACTGCTTCTTCGATTTCCCTGCGCGCCATAGGCCCTCCTTTGTCCATAGTATAAGAAAGAGTGAGCCGCGGCTCACTCTACAGGAAACTCTATTTAAACATACCGATAGTATTATAGCACATATTGTAAAGGGGGAAAAGAAATATTTTTTTGAGCGTCATAGATTGTGAATATGATTCATCTCATTCAGTCTGAATCGTTCTTCGTGATTCGTTGTTCGTTCTTCGAAACCGCAAAGTATGGTCTTGAAAGAGAATCCTGAAATATAATTCATTCCCATTTCCCTCTTTCCGGGTTCCAGACTTTAATATTATTACTGTCAGACATCAGGGGCTTGACAAAGGCTTTTATTCCCGCCATGACGTCATTCAGTGACAGCGGCAGCAGGGCTTTCTTCTTTTTCAGAAAATTTTTCCATCGGGTCTGATGAAGCCGGTCGTTAAGAAATTCATCCTGAAATATGATTGAATCCATTGTTACCATGGTCCCCCGGTGAGAAAAGGTTTCCATCACCGCTTCCTTTAATGGTTCAAAATGAAAAGCATGATGCCGGGATAAAACATAGACATCATAAAAATCCTTATATCTGCTGTTCAAATATCCCAGACGAATCATTGCCTCCAGTTTTTCGGCAATCGTGGATTCCAATGAGTAGGATTTCACTTTTGGCACAGGCATATCCAGGATTACCGGGAAATCCATATCAATATCTTCCGGATAAATGACATCACCAAACCCGATATCAATAGAAATCGGGATTCTTGTCCGCCCGAGATAACCGGTTACCGACACCCGAAGCCCATGGTACTCCATGAGTTCCGTGATATTTTCCACTTTTATCGTATCCGGGTCAAAGAAGACAGCATCGTCCGAAGAGACTGAAAAGATTTCACGGAAGACCTCTCTGATTTCTTCAGCACTGTTTGAAATACGCCGGGCAAGAAAATCAATATCCGTAGTCGCCCGCTCGTAATTCCTGTCAAATATGGCATACAGGAAAATCCCGCCCTTTAAGACAAAATGATCCGCATAGGCCGAAATCGAGATTCTGTAAATGGCACGTTCAAGGCCATAATAAGTCAGCATTTCCTGAAATGTTTTCCCTGACCGAATGGCCTCGTTTCTCAGCCTCGCCTTGACAGATTCCGCGTTCATCATAGCAGCACCTCCAGGTATGTACGAAGAATCTTCTCTGTCCGAAGCTTTTTCGCGTAGGAAAAAAGCTGATCCGGATTCCTGTCCGTCCTTTTCAAATAATTTCTCAGGATTTCCCCGGTTTCCTCTATGCCTGTCTTATTTCTGAAATAAAGAATATCAATCACCGTTTTTTCCATGTCAAAGATATGAAAACGGTTCTCCCCTTCCCGGATTTCCCGAACTCCAAGGTCAAGGCGAAGAGGATCATAGTAATGAAGGCGGATTTCCGGCCAATCCGGAAGAGTGGTCACCTTCTTCTTCCTGTTTATTGCCACATCCACTGTGTCCGGAAGAAAGTTTGTGAGTCCATAATACCTCGCCGCGCTGAGGAGGCAGATCACTCCGCCTGGTATATAGGCCTCCGCACTGTAAAAGTCATTTTCTTCCCCATAATAGGACAGATTCTCATAAACCCCTTTATTTGCCTTTCGCAGAGCTCCCTCTGCTTCCAGTCTGTTCATTCTATAATAAGAAAAACCTTTGTCCTTCAGCTCCTGCACGGTATAAAATTTTTTATTTTCAGACAGCTCTGCCATGGTCTCACCTCCTCCATCATCATAGCAGAACAAAATTATTTTTTCAATGAAATACGGCAGTTATTTTTCTTGCCGTATTTCGTTGAAATTTTCTATACACAGCCGCTATGAAAATAAAATCCTCCCATCTCCCGGACTCGTCAGTTTCAAAGTTCTGAAAATAATTTTTCAAAATAAAAAATGGCGCCTTCTTAATTTCAAGGCGCCACCTTCACGGGTCACGGACCACGAGCCACGATTCAGTTCAAATGAGCAAAATCGCAGTCACAAGCCTTACTGAAATCAGTCCGGTATCTCCGGATGATCGTATAAATCCTGCATATCTTTGGAAAGATGAGCAGCGATTTTCTTTTCGAAATCTTCCAGGGTCTTCGCATCGTACTGATGGATGATGCCGGGGATGCCCTGGGCACGGAGTTCTCCATAGTATTCGTCTCTATATATATTATAGAAAAATAATAGGCCCGTATTTTTCTCTGCGCATTCGTAGGCGCAGATGATATAGGAACCGTTCAGCCCAAGGAGGGGTCGGTGGGGTTCGATGGTTCTCTGATAATGGCCCAGGGTTTCCGGGAAGAAGGAGGTATAGTCCCAGACCATGAAGACCCTGCCTCTCACCAGGACGGACACGTTTTCCCGGTGGATCAGTTCTTTTTCTATATAGGCGGGCGTGAGGAGTTTCATATTTCGTTTATATTCCTCGAAGTCCCCCGTGATGAGCTCTATTTCCGTGAAAGTCACCATGGGGAGAAAAGCCTTCACCATGTAATCCATGGTTTCTTCGTCAAAGAGGGCCCGTACCTGCCAGCCCGTTTTTTCGTCTTCCCAGCAGAAGGCAAAGTAAATGCGCCCTTCCTGCCGGTCCAGCCGTTTCAGTTTGTAGTCGCCGATTTCGGCGGGCAGTTCTTTTTCGATGTCCCAATCCAGGAATTTCTGCCGCCTTTCGGCCCTTGCCTTTTCCAGTTTATCATCTGCCACTGGTAACCACCATTCTTTCCCCTTCCAGACGGTCCCGATTCGATACTACGGATTTCACGAATTCCCTGGTCTCAGGGAATGGGATCTTGTCCATATCCGTGAAATTATCGGGCCATTTGTTTTTCTCGATCCATTCATCCACATTGCCTCTCCCCGCATTGTAGGCAGCGAGGGCAAAGACTTCATTATTTTTATATTTCTTCAAAAGATAATTCAGGTACCAGGCGCCGAGAGGGATATTCTGCTCCGGGCTTTCCAGATTGTCTGAAGGAAGGCCGCTCATCTCGGAAATCCAGTCCGCCGTCTCCGGCATGAGCTGCATCATACCCACGGCCCCCACATGGGATTTTGCCTTTTCGTTGAATTTGCTTTCCGTCAGGATCACCGCTTCCAGGAGGCTCGCGGAAATCTGCTGTTCCTGGGCGCACTGCTGAATCGTGTGAGCTACCCTTTCGCTGGGGCGGAGGAGGAATTTCGCAGAAGTCATGAACAGGAAAAGGGCGCAGAAAAGGGCAAGCAAAAGAGCAAATACCAGGGCACCCGTATTTCCCGTATGCCTCTGGACTTCATGCTTTTTCCTCTTCAATGCGATTCTCATAGATTCTCCTTATTTGGGAAATACAAATCCCGGCACGTGCTGCAGGGCCTTCCGTACCTGGGCTCTTGTTTCTTCTCTGGAATGACTGTTGTCAATGATGACGTCGGCATAATTCATCTTGTTTGCCGCAGGCATCTGTTTTCCGATGCGCTCCAGCACCTGGGTGCGGGTAAAATGATCCCTTGCCATGACCCTTTTGATCTGTACTTCCAGGGGTACCTGCACAAGCCATACCTCTTCCACCCGCAATTGCCAGGAAATTTCAAGGAGGAGCGGCATATCCAATACCGCTATTTCATGGCCTTCTTCCTGGGCCCTGACCAGTTCTTCCCAGGACCGGTGCCAGATAAAAGGATGAATGATGCCGTTTAATTTCTGCCTTTTGGCCTCATCGGTGAAAACGATTTCTCCTACCTTGAGGCGGTCTAAATTTCCATCGGGAAGAAATATGTCATCCCCAAATTCCTCACGGATTTTCACCATGGCCGGGCTTCCGGGAATCACCGCTTCCCTGGCCAGCTTGTCCCCGTCAATGATGGGGATTCCCAGTTCTTTCAGATAGGAGGAAACCGTGGACTTTCCGCTGCCCACGCCTCCGGTTAAACCGATACGATACAATGAAATTCTCCTTTAAATTTTTACTTTCAAATCTGCCCTGATTCGTCTGCCCATCGGGGTGCGGGGTGCGGGGTGCGGGGTGGATATGGTTTCCCTGCGGGAAACCAATCTTTTTATATGGCCTTCGGCCCTCATCTATCCCCGGGCACGAGATACAATCACAGGTCACGGAACACGGATCAGGATTCAGACAAATGACTCTATCCCCATCACAATCCGGACCAGATCTACCGGCCCGCTTCCCAATTATGATGCGGGCCACCTTCACGAACCACGAATCACGAATCACGAATCACGAAAACCGCTAAAGTTCTCCAACCGGAAGAACAAGCCTCACCACAAACTACTTCGTCTCCGCCCAGTTCTTCCCTTCATTGACGTCGGCTACCAACGGCACTTTGAGGGTGACTATGGATTCCATGGTTTCTTTGAGGAGTCTGGATATTTCTTCTTTTTCCTCATTGATGACTTCGGCTACCAATTCATCATGGACCTGTAAAAGGACACGGCTCTTATAGCCGCCTTTTTTCATACGGTCATAGACTTCGATCATGGCCATTTTCATGATGTCCGCCGCCGTTCCCTGGATGGGCGTATTCATGGCCGTCCTTTCGGCAAAGGAGCGGCGGTTGAAATTTTTGCTCCGTATATCCGGGAGTTCTCTATACCGGCCGAAAAGGGTGACGGCCCGTCCCGTTTTCTTTGCCTCTTCCACCATCTCATTCATGAAGGAATGGATGGAAGGGTAACGCTCGAAATATTTCGCTATGTAATCGGCCGCCGCCTGGCGGGAAATGCCGAGCTGCCTTGCTAGGCCGAAATCGGAAATGCCGTAAATGATACCAAAGTTGACGGCCTTTGCGTGAGACCGCTGCTCAGGCGTGACTTCTTCGAAAGGAATCCCCAGCACTTCGGCTGCCGTTCTCCGATGGATATCTTCTTTATTAATGAACGCTTTGATGAGGCTTTCGTCCCCCGACATGTGGGCAAGAACGCGTAGTTCCACCTGGGAGTAATCGGAGGAAATAAAGCAGTCATAGCCCTCTCCCGGCACGAAAAGGGAGCGGATTTTCTTTCCCTCTTCAGAGCGGACCGGGATATTCTGCAGGTTCGGGTCCGAGGAGGAAAGGCGTCCCGTGGCGGTGACGGTCTGATTGAAAGAGGTGTGAATCCGTCCCGTATCCTTGCGGATCAGGAGCGGCAGGGCTTCGAGATAGGTGGAAATCAGTTTCGTGAGGGTCCGGTAACGAAGGATATTATGGACGAATGGATAAGTCACGGCCAATTCTTCCAGAACGTCGGCAGCCGTGGAATAGCCGGTTTTTGTCTTCTTTCCTGCGGGAAGGCCCATCTTTTCAAAAAGGATGTGGCCCAGCTGCTTGGGCGAATTGATATTGAACGGCTCTCCCGCTTCCACAAAAATATCCTTCTGACAGATGCGAACTTCTTTTTCCATTTCTTTTTTGACTTCATCCCACCGTTTCTGGTCTGTGGCGATGCCGGCGATTTCCATGGATGAGAGGACTCTGACCAGAGGCTGTTCCACTTCGTCAAAGAGCTTTTCCACCCCGTTTTCGGAAAGTTTCTTTCTGGCCGGTTCATAGAGGGAAGAAAGGAAAAGGGAAATACAGCAGCCCTTATCTGCTTCCGTGGGGATATCGTCGGGGAATATTTCCGGCTTTTCAAAGAGGCCTGCGAGGTACGACAATGGATAAGTGACTCTCGTGGGGTCCAAAAGGTAAGCGGCGATGGAAATATCAAAGAAGGGAAGTCCCTCCGTCGGGAAATCGGACTCCATGAGAAGTTTCGAATCCTCGATGACCACTGCTTTTGCCTTTTTCAGCGCATCAGAAGCCGGTTTCCACTGGTCTTTCCTGATTTCATAAGCTTTGCCATCGGACGCAATGACGATGGAATCAGCGGTGAGGAATGGTTTCATCCCCGTCAGTTTTGCGCGAAGACCCACCACTTTTCCTGTGAGGGAAATAGAATCATCCCATATTTCCACTTTGGGCTGGGTATGTTCATTCTCCACCTTCTTCTGTTCCGAGAGCATGCGGAACCGGGGCAGGTTGGCAAATTCATCAATCATGCGGATGCCGAGGGTGGAGAAAATCTTTCTCATTTCCTCGATATGGATGGGCTGCTTCATGTCCTCCAGGGTCGTATCCAGGGGCACGTCCCGCTTGATGGTGGCGAGCTTATAGGAAAGGTAGGCCATGTCCTTATTTTCAATGAGTTTCTTCTTCCGGGCCCCCTTGATTTCTTCCACATGGGCATAGAGGTTGTCCAGGTCTTTATATTCCGTCAGGAGCTGAAGGGCCGTCTTTTCACCGATCCCCGGCACCCCCGGGATATTGTCTGCCGTATCCCCCATGAGGGCTTTGATATCGATCACCTGGGACGGGGTAATATGGTATTTCTCCATAATCGCTTCCGGCGTCATGCGGGCCATATTCGTAATCCCCTTCTGCGTCAGGAGGACGGTCGTCTGATCACTGGAAAGCTGCAGCGCATCCCGGTCACCGGTGACGATATTGACAGGAAGCTCGTTTTCATAGCGGGCAGAAAGAGTCCCCAGCACGTCATCCCCCTCATAGCCGGGAATGCTGTACACGGCCACCCCCATAGTCCGGAGAACGTCGATAATCAGATCAAACTGGGGTACCAGTTCATCAGGCGCCGGTTTTCTCGTCGCTTTATAGCCATCATACATTTCGGTGCGGAACGTGTGACGGTCCTTATCAAAAGTGACCGCCATGTATTCGGGATCCAGATCCCGATACAGGCCGAGCAGCATGCGGAGAAATCCGTAAATCGCATTCGTCGGAGTCCCGTCCGGAGCCGTCATGGTCGGCGGCAAAGCATAAAAAGCGCGGAACAGGAGACTGCTCCCATCGATAATGACCAGTTTCTTTTCCATAAATTCCTCCCGTGAAGAATTCGAAGGCTCAAAATAAAATGCGTATGTTATATTATATCATATATGGGTGTGCGCCGTCCGTGCTGTCTATGGATTGAGGTCAATGGAGGGTTTCGTTCTTCGTTGTTCGTTGTTCGTGGTCCGTGGTCCGTGGTCCGTGTCCAAGGGTCAGGGTTCCGGGGTCCACATTCCCCGGGGATTCAGGTTTTCCACCCGGTCGTCATGCTCCCGAGGCCAAAAGGCATACTCACAATAAGCATTTCCCTTTCCCGGCGGGTTATATATAATAGAAATAAATAGTGTGCCAAAGGAGATTTCCATGAAACCTTACTATATTCTCCCCTTTTTATTCTTCCTGCCCGGCATTTCAGAAGCTGCCGTACCTTCCTATATCCTCCCCGGCATCGTGGTTACGGCCCAGCGGGTAGAAACGGAAAAGAAAGAAATCCCCCAGTCCATGACGGTCATCACGAACGATGACGTTTCGAGAAAAGGCGCCGGCAATCTGTCGGAAGCTTTAAACGGGACCCCGGGGCTTGACCTGTCTGCAGGAGCCCAAAGCAGTTCTTCCGCCATGGGCGGCCATCAGCTGATGGTGCGGGGCATGAATACGAATGAAACCCTCTTCCTTACCGACGGAGTCCGCCTGGCCGATGAAGATACGAGCCAGACGAAGAATATGTACCTCCTCTCCCGCCTGAATCCCACGGATATCGACAGGATCGAAGTCCTTCGCGGACCGGCAGGCGCCCTTTACGGGTCCGACGCCATGGGTGGAGTCATTCAGGTCATCACGAAAAAGCCGGGTAAAAAAGAAATGATCCTGGGCACCCGCTTCTCGGCCAGTGAAAATGCGGCGTACTTCCGCACGGACCCGGGAAAAATGGGCCGCTTCGGCCTTGCCATTTCCGGCCGTATTTCCAAGTATCGTCCCCTCTCCTATCCCCGGACCGGCAAAGACGATAGGAGAAGTATGATTTATGACGGGTATGACAGGCCTCTTTATGGCATTGCCCGTTATCTCACCCTCGATGGCCTGTATGATTTTGGAAATACAAATCACAATACTCTCCGTTTCCGGAACGACTTTTTTCATGAGAGCGTAAATACCGGTTTTTCCGATGCTTTCGCCAACTTTGGGCTCGGACCCATAGACCTTCAGAAAAATGAAACATCCCGCATCAGTCGTAAAGAATGGACCTCCTCCCTTACCTATGAAGGACAGACCGTCCGCAGTCATTATGAAGGAAATATGTCCTACAGCCGGCTCAAAAAGCGAAGCACTACCATCAATAGCCGCGAACCCATCCCATTGAACAGGATAAGAAATTTCCCCAGAATGCCTGCCACGGACATGAAGGAAATGCTGGAAACCATATTTCCATATTCCGAAAGTGACAAAGGGCTTTATGAAACATGGAGTTTTTCAGGTAAAGACACCATCACCTATAAGGCTCATACCATGACCTTTGGCGGAGAATACCTGAAGAATACCTACACCGGCACCCGCCTCGCCGATTCTTCTGTCCCAAAGGGCAGCGAAAAAGGATACAGCGAGGAGCGGCATGCCATCTTCCTTTCCGACCAGTGGCAGGTGAATGACAAACTCCTCCTCAATCCCTCCCTCCGTCTGGAAAATGGAGAAGAATCCATCACCGCCCCCTCCCTCGGCATGACGTACAAACTCACGGACAAATTCCGTTTTAAAGCCAACTACGGAAGAGGCTACCGCTCCCCTTCCATCAGTGAAAAATACCTCCATTTCAATCACATGGCCCAGGTAGATGGAAATCCCGATCTGAAGGCAGAAAAATCAGACAACTACGACCTTGCCTTCGAATGGGACGGACCGGTAAGCGGCAGGATTTCCTGGTTCCATAACAAAGTCAAAAACCTCATCGATACATACCATGTGACAGGCAACCGCTATACCTACACCAACCGAACCCGGGCAGCCATCCAGGGCATGGAAATCGAACTCTCCCGCCCTTTCCATGAAAACTTCACCCTTTCCACCAACTACACCTATCTCGACGCCCGGGACACGTCGGAAGACACCCGCCTTGAAAACCGATCCCGCCATACCGCCACCCTAAGACTTTCCTACGATGACCACAGAGACTACGGATACTCCGCAGAACTCTGGGATACCTGGAAAGGCAGCTACGCCTTTGACGGGGATACCTATACCTACCATCTTCTGAACCTCTCCCTCACAAAGCGCTGGGGAAAAGACTTCTCCCTGCACCTTGGCATGTACAATATGCTGAATAAAGAAATCGATGAACTCTACGTGGGACACAGAGTATGGTTCGGAGGGGTAGAGTACAGGATGTAACGTATTTTTTCTTAATCGACTTGTTCATTTGGTCTGAATCGTGATCCGTGGCCCGTGGTCCGTGATCCGTGAAGGCGGGCGCCTTGAAATGGTAAAGGCGCCCTTTTTTGATAGATTTTTTCAATTCACATGGACTTTTGTGCTAATTTCGAATATAATATTAGCACAAAGGTAGGTGATTTTTATGGAAAGCATATATCATTTCATTGATTCCTCAGGTCATTTACTGGCAGAAGATGCGATTGGAGCCGGTATCGATAAAAGTTCTTTCTATGATTTCGTCAAAAACCACCGGTTTGAAAAGGTCTCTCCCGGCTTGTATATCACTCCCGAAAGCTGGTCTGATGAAGCCTTTATTCTCCATACCCGCTGTCCGCAGGCCATATTTTCACATGACGAAGCACTTTACCATCATGGACTCATAGACAGAGAGCCTCAGAAGCCCACAATCACCATCTACACCAGCTATAACACAAAACGCCTGACCCAATCGGGAGTCAAAGTGTTCACTGTAAAAAGGGAACTGCTGGAAATCGGAAAAACAACCTATACCAATTCCTTTGGTCACAATATCCCCATTTATGATCTGGAAAGAACCATCTGCGACCTCATCCGAAGCAGAAGCCGGTTTGAAATACAGGACTTCCAGAGCGCACTGAAAAGCTATGTATCCCGTAAGGATAAAGACCTGACAAAACTGATGGAATATGCGAAATTATTTCATGTTGACCGTATCATTCGCAGGTATATGGAGGTGTTGCTATGATGAAATTGACAGCCGAACAATTAAAAGGACGTATTAAAAGTTTGGCATTGAAGAATCATGCTGATGCAAGGATGATTCTTCGTATTTATATGATGGAGCGATTTCTGGAAAGAGTATCTTTGTCTCAGTATAAAGACAACTTTATCCTAAAAGGCGGAGTTCTCGTCACATCCCTGATTGGGATAGCACTTCGGGCAACTATGGATATTGACACAACGATCAAAAACCTGAACGTTTCCGATAACGATATCAGAGAAATGATTGACCGAATCATTGCTATTCCACTTGATGATGGGGTTTCCTTTCACATAAAACAAATTTCTCACATCATGGACGAAATGGAATATCCTGGAATCCGTGTAACATTGGATGGAATATCCGGAAAGCTTCTGATTCCTATGAAAATTGACATTTCTACCGGAGATGCTGTTACACCGAGAGAAGTTGGCTATGAATATAAATTACTACTGGAAAACCGTTCAATCGTACTGTGGTCATATAATATAGAAACCTTGTTGGCAGAGAAAATGCAAACCATATTGGTACGAGGCATTTTGAATACAAGAATGAGGGATTTTTATGATATTTATGAATTAACAAAACTCTACTCCAACCAAATAGATAATAACGTTCTCAAAGCTGCCTTTCATGCCACCTGCCTGCAAAGGAACACTCTGCAAATTGAAAATAACGGTTCCCATATTATTGATATAATCGGTGATGATGAACATATGAAGATATTATGGAAATCCTACCAGAGGAAATTCGGTTATGCCAGAGAAGCATCTTATAATGATGCGATTCAAAGCATTACAAAGTTGTGGCAGCTATTGAAATCCTGACTTTATAATCGTTTCAAATTCAAGACTCATAAACAAATTTCATGTTTGCTTGTGAGTCTTTTTATATGGGAACATATGAGCAAATGGCATATACCTCTGAATCCATCTCTGCCCTGGCGCCCGCTTCACGTGAGCTTCTCCGACGGTAAGCCTGATCATCAGAAGATTTCCCCTCCCCGAAATCCCAAATCCGAAGTCCGAAATCCGTTCTTTCCAATCAAAAATGGCCTGCTATACGAATTGTGCAGGCCCACCTCCCCGAGACTCCCGACATCCCCGAGATCCCCGATATCCCCGACACAAAAGTCATTGAAAAACAAATTTCCCATATAAAAATAGCGCCCTATAATTTCAAGGCGCCACCTCCCCTAATCCCCAATTCCCAATTCCTGATCCCCCCAATCCCTAAAGATACAAAAGGAAAAGAGGACAGATGACTCTGTCCTCTTCCCCGATCGTGTTTGCAGCGTGTCCGGCTGCTGTATGGTTTACTGTTTCTTCCTGCCGCCCAGATAGGCCGCCATGACATCCGGGTTATTTGCAACTTCCTGCGCCGGCCCTTCCATGACGATTTTGCCTGTCTCCATGACGTAGGCATAATCGGCGATCTGAAGTGCCTTTCTCGCATTCTGTTCTACAAGAAGTACAGTCGTACCCATTTTATTGATATCCCTGATAACGTCGAAAATCTGCTGAACTACAAGTGGAGCAAGCCCCATGGACGGTTCGTCCAGAAGCATGACTTCCGGCCTGGCCATCATGGCACGGCCGATGGCCAGCATCTGCTGTTCGCCACCGGAAAGGGTCCCGCCCAGCTGTCCCTGTCTTTCGAAGAGCCTGGGGAACCGTTCAAAGACTTTCGACAGGTCTTCAGCGATTTCTTTTTCATCTTTTCTCTGGAATGCGCCCATTTCCAGATTTTCACGGACCGTCATATTCTGGAGGATCTGGCGTCCTTCCGGGACGAGGACCAGCCCTCTCTTGACGATACGGTGTGTTTTCTTGCCGGAAATATTTTCCCCTTTGAAAATGACTTCCCCGGCCACCGGTTTCATGATGCCCATGATGGTCTTCATGGTGGTCGATTTTCCGGCACCGTTGGCGCCGATCATGGTGACGATCTTACCTTCCGGTACGGAGAGGGAAATGCCTTTGAGGGCTTTGATATTTCCATAAGCCGCTTCTACATTTTTCAGTTCCAGGAGTGCCATTATGCTTCATCCTCCTTGCCCAGGTAAGCTTCGATAACTTTCGGATTGTTCTGTACTTCTTCCGGAACCCCTTCGGCCAGTTTACTGCCGAAATTGACGACCATGACATGATCACAGAGGCTCATGACCAGAGACATATCATGTTCGATGAGGATAATGGTGGTCCCGAATTTCGTCCGGATATTATGAATCAGTTCGGTGAGGGCTGCCGTTTCACTGTCATTCATGCCGGCTGCCGGTTCATCCAGAAGAATCAGTTTCGGCCGGGTGGCGAGAGCTCTTGCGATTTCCAGCTTTCTCTGTTTGCCGTAAGGAAGCTCCGTGGCCAGGCGGTCTGCATCTTCCCTGAGCCCTACGAAATCAAGAAGTTCCAAAGCTTCTTCCCGGGCCTCTTTTTCTTCCTTCTTCTGCGCGGAAGTGCGGAAGAAAGAGGCGAGGATTCCCGACTTCAGACGGTCATGATGGCCGACGAGGATATTTTCCAGCACCGTCATGCCCGCGAAAAGGCGGATATTCTGGAACGTACGGGCTACGCCCATATTGATGATCTGGTACGGTTTCTTTCCTTCGATGGATTTCCCGTCGAGAAGGATATCTCCGCTGGTCACCTGGTAAACCCCGGTGATCAGGTTGAAAATGGTGGTCTTCCCGGCGCCGTTTGGCCCGATGACCCCGAATATTTCCCCTTTTTCCACGGAGAAGGACATATTGGAAACAGCGGTGAGGCCGCCGAACTGTTTCACTACGTTTTTCATTTCAAGCAGCATCACTGTTTACCTCCTTCCGCGGAAACTTTCTGTTTTTTGCCAAATTTTTTGGAAATATATTTCACTGCATCATAGGACAGGATGCCATCCGGACGGAATGCCATGAGGAGCACCAGCATCACGCCATAGATCATATCCCTGTATTCAGCCATTGCACGGAGAGATTCCGGAACGATGGTGAGGATGGTTGCACCCAGCACCGGTCCCCAGAGTACGTTGGAACCGCCGAATACGGCGTAAACCAGGATGTCTACGACCTTGCCCCAGGAGAAATCTGTCGGGCTGATGAAGAAAGTCGCATGAGCATAGAGAGCTCCGCCTACCCCTGCAAAGAATGCGGAGAAGAGGAAAGCCATCATTTTGAAACGAACCACATTGATCCCGGAAAGAGCTGCCGCATATTCATCGGCCTTGACAGCTGCCCAGGCGCGGCCGATTCTGGAATGTTCCAGGCGGTACCAGAAGAAAACGATAGCGATCACGATGACCAGGAGAACGATATTCATGAGCAGCTGGCCGCCGGTCTGGGAGTCGATTTCCAGTGCATCCAGGAGACCCATATCGCTGGCATAATCAGAAAGAATGGAAGCCATGGAAGGAATGCCGGAGAAACCGAGTGCCCCGTGAGTGATATCCAGGTTCAAAGCGATAACGCGGACCACTTCACCGAAGCCCATGGTCGCGATAGCCAGGTACAGGCCTCTCAGACGAATGGTCGGCAGACCGATAATGAGGCCTACCAGCATGGCCATGCAGCCGCCCAGGAAAATACCGACCGGCATAGGCACCCCATGCTGCGCGGTGAGAATTGCGGAAGTATAAGCCCCCAGACTCATAAAGCCTGCATTGCCCAGGGAAAGGATACCGGTGCACACAGTCATATAAACCGTGAGAGCCAGTACGATATTGATGCATACGAAGGTGAATACCTGCAGGAAGTAGCCATTCAAAATTTCGTCCATTACGGTCTGCCTCCTTTGCCTGCCTTGGAGAACAAACCTTCAGGGCGGATAAACAGAATGAGAATGATAATACCAAATGCCACAGCATCTCTATAGGTA
Organism: Dialister sp. UBA7295; assembly: GCA_002471975.1. Classification (GTDB taxonomy): domain Bacteria; phylum Bacillota; class Negativicutes; order Veillonellales; family Dialisteraceae; genus Dialister. Next base: position 27,292 of record DKQZ01000097.1, read on the forward strand.
GAAGAACCATAAGCCACGGCAAATACTTCAGCAATACCGAGGATAAAGCCGCCTGCCATAGCGCCTTCCACATTGCCCAGGCCCCCCATGATGAGGACTGCCAGACCTTTGAGGCCCATAGCGGTACCCATGGTCGGTTCGATGGCATTGAAAGAAAGACCGATTAAAACGCCTGCTGCTGCGCCCAAAGCAGATGCCAGCATGACAGTAAACGTAATGATACGACTTGTATTGATACCAAGGAGCCCTGCCGTTTCCGCATTTTCAGAAGTAGCGCGGATGGCCTTGCCCAGCTTCGACTTATTCAGCATCACAGTTAAAAGGACCATGAGGACTACCGCCGTACCCAGGGACACGATCTGGATACCGGAAATCTTGAAAAGTCCGAAATTCATGAGGCCATTATCGAAAGTAGCCGGGAAAGAACGGGTCTGCGGACCCCACACCATGAGGGCCACAGATTCCAGGAACGTGGAAACACCGATGGTAGAAATCAGCGGAGCCAGATGAGTCACCTTGCGGCGGCGGAGAGGCCGGAGAGCAAATATTTCCAATCCATACCCCAGAACCGCGCCACCGATCATAGCCCCGATGAGTGACGGGAAAATACCCAATCCTGCTTCCGTTACGAGCAGGAGGCCGATGTAAGCGCCGATCATAAAGATGCCGCCATGTGCCATGTTAACGATATTCAATACGCCGAACACCAGCGTATAACCGATGGCAATGACCGCATAGGCGCTTCCCAGCGTTAAACCGTTGACAAGCTGTTGAAAAAACACGATCTTCAATCCCCTTTCAAAAATAAGAAAAATTTCCAAAGAACGAAGGCATATAAAAACGCCCCTGCTGTAATCTGGCGTCATTACAGCAGGGGCGACTAGGTCGCGGTACCACCCTGGTTTCTCACTCATCGAAACCGGAGCATTCCATAGACTGATCCGTATAAAAAACGCCCCTATTTCCGGTGAAGGAAATAGGGGCGACATGCGCGGTACCACCCTACATTATACTCAGGTATTCACATCCGTAACGTGGAGTCTACGCCATTACCTACTATGTTCGGCTCAGGAGCTCACAGGTGATAGTCAGAAATGGAATGCACCGGCTTGCACCCTACCGCCGGCTCTCTATGCCATGGACCATTAAATCCCTTGTCCCGCTCATCGCTTTTCAGATTGCCCTTAACGGAGGCCCCGTCAGAAACTACTTCATTCATCCCTGAAACTCCCGGGTGAGCCTGCTTCCCGCCTCACACTGACTTTCACCCTACCGTCAGCTCTCTAAAGATCCGCCTGGAAACATATCCCGATCCTTGCCATTCGTTCTTTCGTTGTGACATCTATTGTAGCATGTTAAATTTAAATGTCAATACAGATAACGTAAAATTTTGGAAATAAACGGATTCGAGATTCGTTATTCGTTGTTCGTTATTCGTTGTCCGTGGTCCGTGGTCCGTGGTCCGTGGTCCGTGGTCCGTGAAGGTGGCGGGCATCAGAATCATAAAGCCCGCCCTTTTATATATGAAACTACAGGATATCAGCTTTTGTTTCGGGGCTGTCGGGATTATCGGGATTCCCGGGGCTGTCGGGAAGGTGCGGCGCAAACTCATGAGCGCCGTAGATTATATACTTTTCTTCATTCAGAACTACAGGTTCTGGCAAAAAATGAGGAAGACGAAAAGCATGCTGCTGGGCACCACCTTCCCTGGATGGACAGCCTGCGGAGCAGGCGGATAGGTGTTTTATCGGTGCATGTCGAAAATGAGGCTGACTGCAAACCGGCATATGGGAAAAATTGACTCTATCGAAACGTGGAAAGGCTCCCCTCGATAGGGCAACCGGTGAGGGGGAACTGCACAATCATGGTAAATAAAAAATGACTCAGCCCAAAAGCATGCTATCGTTCAAGCCCTCCCAGGTTTTGGGAGGGTGCCTGAGCGAAGCGAAGGCGGGTGGGTTCATCTATCGTACGAGGCACCTATGAGGCTAAATGCCAAAACACACTCGGAACAAATGAGATAATCGTCAAGCAAGTGCTCTCCCNNCTCCGCGAAGCGGTGAGAGGGCGAATCGATTTGAAGAATCGATAATTTCTATATCTCCCATGGAAGTTCCCAGTTGCCAGGTTTCCATCAGGCGACCTTCAGCCGCCGGAGATCATTCTCCTGCACTATCCGTACAAATCACACATGAGGAAAAAAGAAAAATTGACAATCGGGCCCCACCCTCCCGAGTGCTGGAGGCTGCTGAA
>DKQZ01000096.1:0-5042 GCA_002471975.1 Dialister sp. UBA7295
CCTGACCTTTCGACCCATCCAGGCATTTCACCCCGCCTGAGCACATCCCCCATATAAAAATTGTGCCGCATCAGCGGCACACCTTCCCGCATCCCGCACCCCGCACCCCGTTTTTTCGATTTTTCATATTTCCCATATAAACTTCCTGCCGCCTCGGCGGCAGCACCTTCCCGAATTCCCAAATCCGAAGTCCGAAATCCGTTTTCCCCGCCTGTGCACATCCCCCATATAAAATTGGCGGCCATCAGGCCGCCACCTTCCCGATACTCCCGAAACTACCCCCGATATCCCCGACATTCCCGATACAAAAGCTGCCCATCCTGCAGTTTCCTTTTATCCATTCAGTTTTATCACCCATCCCCTCTATATATCTCGCGAAATAATAACAATTTCCCGTATATGTCTATATTTCAATGCATGAATCATCCTGTTTATTGATTATTGATAGCCTGCAGTGTATAATTAGTGTAAAGTAATTATCAATTTTCATTCAAAGAAAGTTCAGGGGATTCCTATGAAACTGACACTCCTCGCTTTGAGCTATTTCCAGAAAACAGCCGAGCTTCAGCACCTCACCCGGGCGGCGGAAGCCCTTCATATTTCCCAGCCTTCCCTGTCCCATACGATTAAAGTACTGGAAACGGAGCTGGGTGTACCGCTCTTCTCCCGGAGCGGCAGGAATATAGTCCTTACGAAATACGGTGAAATCCTGCTGCGCCATACGAATCGCATCATGCAGGAGCTTCACGGCGCCCAGAAGGAACTGGCAGACACAAAGGAAGCCCAGAAGCTGACGGTCACCATTTCCCTCTTTGCCGCTTCCATGATCATCCCGTCCTTCCTCACCCGTTTCCGTCAGGAACATCCGGATATCCGCTTTGAAATCCTCCAGCAGCATTCAAAGCCCGGCCAGGGCGGACAGAATCATGTGGACCTTTTCCTGTCCTCCTCCATCAACCCCATTGAAAACGACCACTCCGTGACTCTCCTGAAGGAAGACATCATGCTGGCCATGCCGGATACGGATCCCCACGCCCGGGAGTCTTCGGTCAACCTCGACGAATTCGAAAAAGCGGGCTTCATCTCCCTCGAGGCCGGAGCCAGCCTTCGTACCATCACCGATTTCTACTGCCGTATGGCAGGGTTCGTGCCCCATGTGGTCCTCGAAAGTGACAGTCCCATGACGGTCCGCGAATTTATCCGCGCCGGTCTCGGCGTTTCCTTTGCGCCCCGCATTACCTGGCATGGCGTAGGCGGAGACCATGTGGCCCTGGTCCCCATCGCATCCCCCAGCTGCCAGAGATACATTTCCCTCTCCTGGAAGAAAGGCGAAAAACTGTCTCCCCCGGCAGAACTCCTGAAGAAATACATCATCGACAACTTCTCTGACTTCGCCAGAGAATATGCAGGCCTCCCGCCGGAGAGATGAGTCTTCTTGAAGCTGGATGGACATAAAGTGCCGGAAGGCCATCGGTTAAAAAGTGATCAGTTCTCAGTTCATAGTTCTCAGTTGAAGGAAAGCCCGCATCAGATATGAAGCGGGCTTTTTTATTTATATGATTTCAAAATTGTTCATGAATGTTTTTCTCAGTTCCATATAAAAAAGCGGCGCCTTTATACTGCTGCGCCGCTCCTTCACTGAGAACTGATAACCGCTAACTGATAACTTTTTAAAATCCGGTTATTTCCCCTTACTGTCATCCTCTCCGTCGTAAAGTGGATTGACTAAATGCACCACCCACTTCTCCCCTCCCGTGAACTTTGCGTTGTACCTTCTCGCCGTATCTTCATACCGTTTGGAGAGGTCTTTCACTGCTTCCTCGAGGGAATGCAGCGCCCTGATAGCGGTCTCTGACCGGAGATCTTCTCCACAGACCGGGCAGAGGGGCGGGTGAATGAATTTCCCATTGATTCGGGATTTACAGTGGGGACAGGTGAGGAAATCGGCTTTAAATTTCCCGGCCTGTTCCTCGCGGCATTTTTTGAGTTTTTCTTCTTTCTCATGAAGCCGTTTTTCCAGTTTTTCCATCTGCGGCGAGGGCGGAATGCCGATTTTGTACTTCACCGCATAGGAATTGGGGACCGTCAGGAGGTACTCAATGGCCTGGGCCTTCGTGTTGCATACTTTTTCCTTGAAGAAAAGGCCTTTGAAGACTTTGTTGGCCTCCCTTTTGCCAAAGCCTTCGGCGAGCATGGACTCTTTCATGGTATCTTTCATGAACTGAGACGGCTTTGTGAGGTCAAATTCCCAGAATTTCTCTTTCCATGCCTTTGCCGCCGCTTCTTCCCCGGCAGAGCGGGAGGACGGATTCCCCTTTCCCGGGATTTCCACCTGCTCTGTGGCCGGCTTCCGGGCCGGTTCCGGTGGAACCGTCTTTTTCGAAATTTTCCCTGTGCCAGCTTTCCTCTTTGCCTTTAGCTCCGGTTTAGCCTGAGCCAAAGGCTTTTCTTCATTTTCCATCACCGGAGACGCGGTGAAAAGGGCCGGCTCCTCTTCGGATGCCGGTTTTCCTCTCTTCCTGCGGACTCTCCCGGTTTTCTTCTTTTCTTCCGGATCTGTCTTTCTCTTCGCTTTTGAGGAAATAGAGGAATCGGTCCTTTCCTTCCTGCCTGTTTTTTCCGTGGTGGGGCGGGAGGATTTCTTTTTCTTTGGTTCTTCCGTATCGAAGGAAAAAAGGCTTCCTTCTTCAAAATCAGATTTTCTGGCCATGACCTGCTCCTTTGCTCATATTCCTCTCGATTATACCCTATGCGATGACCATTATAAAGGGGCGGGGGCGGAGCCGTTAGCTGTGAGCCGTTAGCCGTTAGTTCTTAGCCGTTGGTTGTCAGCCGTCAGCGATCAGCCATTCCCCACCAGCCAATTTCCCACCAGAAAGGCGCCCATGACTTCACAGGCGCCCGGTTTATGAAAATTTCACTCTGCTAAAAACCAACTTCTAACTTCTATCGGCTAACTGCTATCGGCTAACGGCTATCGGCTAACTGCTAACTGCTATCGGCTAACGGCTATCATGCCATATACACCCTGTTCCGTCCGCCCTGTTTGGCTTCGTAGAGGATGTTGTCGATTCTCTTGTATAAAGATTCCTTCGTTTCCCCTTTCCTGCAGGAGGTGACGCCGATGCTGGCAGTCACTTTTCTTCCGTCCGGGATAAGGGGAGCCTTCTCCAGACTGCTCCGGATGATTTCTGCCACTTTTCCCGCTTCTCCCCTTTCGAGGCCCGGGAGAAGGATGACGAATTCCTCTCCGCCCCAGCGGCAGGCGGACGCGTCGGAAGGACAATATTTCCTCAGGATATCTGCCAGTTCCGTGAGGACTTTATCGCCCCGGTCATGGCCGTAGGTATCATTAATTTCCTTGAAATGGTCCAGATCCAGCATCATGGCAGAAAGAGGCTTCCCATTTTTGTCAATGGCATGGATGGCCTCATCCAGGAGCTGCTCGGCAGACCGGCGATTATAAAGGCCCGTCAAACTGTCATGGCTTGCCAGGAAGGCCAGCTTCCGGTTCGCTTCTTCCAGCTCTCTGGAGGTTTCCGTAATGAAGGAAGCCAGGCACTGGAGGGCAGAGGGATGATTATCCAGCACCGTCTCCATTCGAGATGCCTCTTCCGCTTCCCTGTCGGAAATATCGGATTCATTTTCCGTGAAAGCCACCGGCACAGCCGTGATATTCATGGTATGGGTGTGGCCTTTCTGCCGCACGATTTCACCCATGGTATAGCCTCCGGCCGCGTCATGGGTCCAGTCGTAGCCGGCCAGGATGCCGTCGATATTTTTCTGTAGAAATACTTTTCGCACGAAGCAGGAGAAAATCAGGATCCCCTCAGACCGGAGGAGCTGGAATTTCTGGAAAGCCTGCCGGGAAAGGCGGACGATTTCATTGAGATCCCCATAAGCCAGCTGCGCCTTTTCTCCCAGCCGGCAGTCCGCATTGGCGCAGACTGCGCCGGATTCATCATAAGTAATGGGGACCCTGGGGAGCAGCACCCCATCCCGCTCGATAACCAGGGGGAAACTTGGAGTCGTGTTGTCCAGATCCTGATCCCGGGCCGGTTTCACATGGAGGTATTTCTCATAAAGTTTCCTCGCCGGCCTGCCGCCCAGTTCTTCAATGATCCGGTCTCCCATCACCCTGCTGATCGTCACCCGGCGTCCCAGAGGGAGCCAGCCCAGGATGGCATCCGTGCGGATGTGAACCTTCCCATGAAAGAGGATCGTCAGGATTCCGTCCCGATAGATGCCTTTCTTATCAAAGACAAATGAATCGCCCCGACGGTCCACATTGCCGCTGGAGCTGCCGCCGAAAATGGGAATCGAAGGATCCAGCTCATCCAGCATTTCCAGATAAGGCTCTGCATGGACCTTTTCGAAATTGGTGAGGACTCCGATGCCCGAGAGGTCTTTCATCTGCCGGCAGCGGAAAAGAGTATCCGCTCCCGCCTCTTTCAGACTCATGGAACCGGGATAATATACGATTTCCACATCCGACGATTCAAAGGCAAGGAACGTGATTTCTCCCGTTTCCACCATGTGGCCCCGGAAAACGCTGCCAAAAATGGTAAATCCCGCCAGCTGGGCTTTCGGGAAAGATTCCGTCAGCCGGTCCACTACCGTCTGAAGATGCTCCCGGTCCGAAGCAAGGGTAAAGAGCATGATAAAAAGGGTCATTCCCCTCTCCGGGTGCTTCCCTTTAAACATGATGATGGCGTTTTCCAGATCCTCCATGTCCCCAAGGCGATACGTTTCCTGGTACAAATTAACCTCCTGCCCTGCATCGGGCAAATGTAGAAATTTTATTTCAAAAATATAACGTTCGTTTCGTTTTTGTTACATTTATCATAACACAGATGCCCCAAAAAAGAAATGAAAGATGGGGAAAGAGGCTTGGAACTTTATTGGCCAGGGAAATACGGCAGGACGGGAAACTGTACAGAGGGATCAATGGGTAACAGGGTCAAAAACTTCATTCCTTAGGGGAAACTGTATGGCGGGAAGCTGTACATTTTGTTAATGAGTAATGGGAGCGATCACTTCAT
>DKQZ01000096.1:5154-16867 GCA_002471975.1 Dialister sp. UBA7295
GTACATTGGGGTTAATAGTTAATGAGTAATGGGACCGAAAACTTTACCCGGGAAAGAATCCGTATGCCGATCACTGTACACTCTCCACTCTGTTAAAGGATAAATACCATTTGAGGATTGGCCCCATATATATTCGTGCCGTGAAAGCGGCACACCTTCACGATAGTCACGAATGAAATGATCTTATATCATGCTGCATTCACATGATCTTAAATACATTTCTGTCAAAAGTCTGACGACTGGCAGCTTCAATGGAAAATGTCGAATTGATCGATTCTTCGAATCGATTGGCCCCCTTCTCCCTCACTGCGTTCGGGAGCTTCCCCCGCAGGGGACGCTCGACTATCAGGCGGCCGGAAGCCGCCGGTCGCATCACTTCGCCCCCTCACCCGCTTCGAGGGAGTTCCCCGGGGATGCATGTGACTTTTATCTCATTTTCGACACGTACGACTGTACAGCCCCTCCGCCCCTTCGGGGCTGCCCGAACTTCGGGGAGGCTGTGCGGGGAGCCTTCCTGCTTACTGATTTCCTCATTTGTCCCATGCACCTTTTGCCAGTCAGCCTTATATGTGCCTTGTACGATAGTACAGCCCCCCACCGCTGCGCGGAGCCCCCCGAACTTCGGGGGGCCTGACCTTTCGACCCATCCAGACATTTCACCCCGCCTGAGCACATTCCCCATCATAAATCCGCGCTGCATCAGCAGCGCCACCTTCCCGAATTCCCAAATCCGAAATCCGAAATCCGTTTCTCCCCTGCGTCCATTCCCCATACATACTCGTGCCGCGAAAGCAGCACACCTTCCCGCACCCCGCGCCCCGCATCCCGCACCCCGATCCAAAAGCTTTTTACCGGAAAGTTTCCCAATGTAAAAACAGCACCCATAATGACATAAGAGTGCTGTTTCAAAAAGTCAATTCAATCTGAAAATCATTCCTCCACGAGGGCGGTCTTATTCTTCCCGCTCCGTTTGGCGAGGTACAAAGCTTTATCCATTCTGTGATAGAAGGCTTCCGCATTTTCCCCGGCCGAGGCCCGGGCAATGCCGAGGCTGATGGAGACGGACTGTCCGTCGGGTCGGTAAATATTGTGGGAAACGGCTTTGCGGAGAAGTTCGGCCAGGTCCATGGAGTCTTCCGTACCATAGCCCGGGAGAAGGACCACGAATTCATCGCCTCCCCAGCGGCCCGCCAGGGCGGTGAGGGGGATTTCCCGTTTCAGGATGGATGCCAGTTCGCAGAGGACCCGGTCTCCTTCATCATGGCCGAAGGTATCGTTGATGGCTTTGAAATTATCCAGGTCCATCATGAGGGCGGAGAAGGAAAGTCTGCCATCCCTCGTGCGGCCGGCGAGGTTTCTGAGTTCAAATTCGATGGTTTCCCGGTTGAGAAGGCCCGTAAGCCCGTCATGGGAGGCCATGAAGGTGAGCTGCCGGTTTGCATCGGCCAGTTTGGCATTGGCTTCTTCCAGTTTCTTATTGGTTTCTTCCTGTTCCGCCGAAGAGACGGTGATGAAAGAGGCCAGGCGCTGGATGGTGGCGAGGGTGCCGGTGTCGAAATCAATATTTCCTTCAGAAATTTCATGAATTTTCGAGGGCGCCCCACCTTCCCGGAACGCCGCGGCCACAAGGGTCATATTGAGTCCGCTGGTCTTTCCATCATTCCGGCTGATTTCCCCATGACAATAGCCGCCGGCCACCGGCGACAGTTTTCCGTAAGGGGAAAGGACTTTGTCCGTCCCTTCCTTGAGGAAAAGTCTCCGGGTGATGCAGGAAAAAATGAGGATTCCTTCCGGGGCGAAGGCGGCGAGTTTCCTCGTATTCTCCCGGCAGCGCTGCACGATTTCGTTCGGATCCCCATAGGCAAGCCGTACCTGTTCGCCCAGGTAACAGTTGCCTGCCAGCCCCAGGGCACCGTCTTCCCGGCAGCTGTCGGGAAGGCGGGCCAGGGGTCTCGTATTTCTCATGACAATGAGGGGAAATGACAGGGCATCATCGATGAAAGAGCCCATATTTTTAATGCCCAGGTATTTCAGGTACACATTGGCCGCCGGTTCATGGTCCAGTTCTTTGATGATCCGGTCCCCTTCCATGGCCGTGATGGTCATGGCTTTTCCCAGGGGCTGCCAGCCCAGATTCATCTGCACGTCGATAGAAACGGGGCCTTCAAAGGAAATACAAACGATGGAGCGGCCAAGGATCTGATTTCCCGCAATCACGTAGGCATCGCCGCCGGCCGTATAGGAATCGGCGGTACCGCCAAAAATGGCCACCGACGAGGGGAGGAGATCCAGTTTCTTCAGGAAGGGGGCAATGCCGGAAATATCGATCCCGTTCAGCACGGCCAGGCTCGCGAGATTCTTCATGGGCCGGAAAATCTCCAGCGCCTGGCGGGACGCATCGTCAAGGATCATCTGATTCAGGTCGAAGGCAAAGACGGAAACTTTTGTCTTTTCAAAGAAAAGGAAGGATACCACCGTCAGCCCCAGGACCTGATGGCCATCCCGGATCCCGCCGGAACAGCTCATACCGGAAATGGCAGCTTTTGGGAAAGCCCTGGACAGCTTCTCCGCATCCTTTGCGATGATTTCAGGTTCATTGCTGCCATGAAAGAGGAGGATGAGAAGGTTTCCACCCTTCTTCTCCCTTTCCTTCATGGCCCCTATGGCCTTCTCAAGGATTTCCGGGCTTTCCAGCTCATAATTGTACTGTTCCATACGTCCCTCCTGCCCTAAAGGAATTCATCGATTCACACCATACAATTGATTTTTTCATTTCATTTTTATAATATCATAATTTTCGATGAAATCATAGAATGATGTGAATCACGGATAGCTCTTCCTGAAAGAGCCATACAGAATGGGATCAGCGGTGGGTTTTATTCGTTGTGCATCGATACTCCCGGAGCAGGAGTCCTTAGCCGCCAGCCGATAGCCGATAGCAGTTAGCAGTTAGCTGTTAGCTGTTAGCTGAGCTGTCAGCCATGGTCCATTCCCTATCGACCATTCCCTGTGAGCCCTCCGCCATTGCCCATGAGCCCCTGCCGGCAGCCGGCCGTCCGGGCGAGATTCCCTTCTCCCAGAAATCAGAAATCTCCCATCAAAAATGCCGCCCCGGGGGAGCGGCATTTTTATTTCCAAAATATTGACGGCTAACGGCTCATTCCATGACCACGATCACATTTTTGCCGGATTTCTTGGCCCGGTAAAGAGCATGATCCATGCGGTGATAGAAGGAATCGGTATGTTCATTTCCTGTGGACCGGGCGATGCCAAGGCTGACAGAGACGGCTTCTCCATCCCTGCGGGGAATCCGGTTCAGCACGGAGGAGCGGATGGATTCTGCCGTTTCCAGGGCTTCTTTTCTTTCTGTCTCCGGCAGGAGCACCATGAATTCATCGCCGCCCCAACGGCCGGCCATGCCTTTTTCCGCCAGATTTTCTTTCAGGATGGCTGCCAGCTCTTTCAGTACCCGGTCCCCTTCATCATGGCCGAAGGTATCGTTGATGGCTTTGAAATTATCCAGGTCCATCATGAGGGCGAAGAAATCGACTTTCCCGGACCGGTTCTTTTCCATCAGGTCGCGCAGCTCTTTTTCAATCGTTTCCCGGTTGTACAGATCTGTCAATCCGTCATGAGAGGCCAGGTAGGAAAGGCGGCTGTTTGCATGGGCCAGCTGTCCATTCAGTTCTGCCAGCTTATCATTGGCTTCCTCCAGCTTCTGATTTGCCTCTTCCAGTTCTGACGAAGAAACGGTAACGAAAGATGCCAGCCTCTGGATGGTGGTCACTTTGTCGCTGCCAAAGACGATATCCTTTGTTTTCTCTCTGGAAACAGACGACTTTTCCGGAGCGCTTTTCTCACGGAACGCAGCAGCCACCAGGGTCATATTGAGTCCGCTTGTCTTCCCGTCCCTCCGGCTGATTTCTCCATGGCAGTAACCGCCCGCCGTGGGAGCAATGGCTTCATAGGGAGCAAGGATCTGATCGGAATCTTCCTTGAGGAAAATGCGGCGGGTAATGCAGGAGAAAATCAGGATGCCCTCCGCCCCGAAATCGGCAATTTTATTCGTACTCTCCTGGCAGCGACGGATGATTTCGTTGGGATCCCCGTAGGCCAGGCGGCATTTTTCACCTTCAAATACGCTGCCTGCCATGACAAGGGCCCCATCATCCCGGCAGCTGTCCGGAAGGCGCGCCACCATCTGCTCATCCCTGGTCACGATGAGGGGGAAGGAAAGCACGTCCCGCCCAAAAGAAGAACTATTCTTTATATGCAGATATCTGTCATAGATTTCTGCTGCCGGCTGGTGATCCAGTTCTTTGATGATGGTATCCCCTTCCATGGCAGTAATCGTCATATCCCGTCCCAAAGGCTGCCAGCCCAGGTTCATATGGACGTCGATGGACGCATCTCCCGCAAAAGTCACACACACAATGGCATTGGTCAGGACCCTGCCTTCGGCGAAAACACAGGCTGTACTCCCGGCCGTATAAGAATCAGCTGCTCCCCCGAAAACGGCTACGGAAGGAGGAAGTCTGTCCAGTACGTCAAAGAAGCCTGCCATTCTGTAAATGGCAATGGAAATAAGGACTTCCACGCCTTTCAGGTTTTCGATTTTCCGGAAATCGGACAGCGCTTTTTCTGCCGCCTCTCTGGTGGACAAACGGCTCATATCATAGACGAAAAGTTTCATTTCCGTGTTCCGGAAGACAAGGAAAGAAAGGACCGAATCCCCCAGCACCCGGTGGCCTTCCATGATGCCGCCGGAATTGTTCATACCGGAAATGGGGACTCCCGGGAAAGCATGGGAAAGCTCCTTCAGATCCGATGCAATGATATCCGGATCATTGCCGGCATGGAAAAGCATGATGAAAAGGTTTCCGCCTTCCCTCCTCATCCTTTCCTTCATCTCGGCCACAGCCCTTCCCAGGCTGCCCGGTTCTTTCAGTTCATAATTGTACTGTTTCAATGATACCCTCCCGCAGAGGATGAAGGTCCTCATGGTCCATGAACAAAAGAGCCCTGAGCTCTAAAAGTAAACATAAAGTCATAGTTCAATACAATATTTATATACTTAATAATAACATGTATTTTACAATAAGAAAAGTGACCAACAGTTCTATGGATATGTATTTTATCAGGAGGGTATAATTTTTATTTCCTGCCCCTGCCCTGAAAAAGTGATCAGTTCTCAGTTATCAGTTATCAGTTCTTATTCTCCCATCTGAATTGAAGAACCTTCCTCCCTGTTCTTCATTGAAATCATATATTTCCACAATAAAAAGCCCGCTTCCTTACAGGAAACGGGTCTTCTTATACCTTAACTGATAACTAAGAACTGATAACTGCTAACTTATATTACCAGTTTCTGAATTTAGCCGGAGGATTATAGAGTCCGCCGGACCAGTCGACGAGGTCTTTCATATTCTTTGCAGCGAGGAGTTCGCGGGTAGCGTTGGCCGGGTTGATGCCCAGGTCTTCCGGCAGTTTGACGATGCCTTCCTTGCGGAGCCTCTTTGTCACTTCCGGATCTTCCTGACGGCCAACTTCGGTCTTGCCTGCTACGGCGCGGATGGCATCCATTCTTTCCTGCATGTCATGGCACTTATGGAGGTAAGCGATCCCCACTTCGGAAACGATATGGGTGAGATCGTCGGAGTAAATCATGATCGGTTCGAGGTCCAGGTTTGCATTCTTCTTCAATGCTACGGCATCTAGCTGGTCTACAAAGCCCGGGAAGCCTTTGGCGGAAACGGTAGTAATGAGCTGGACAACCAGTTTCTTGCCGCGGTTTGCATCTCCCATGAGTTCAAAGCGGTTTGCCACTTCGGAGCCTGCTTTTGCCCAGGCCTCTGATACATGACGACGGCCTTTGGCATCGCAGCCCATATTCGGAGCGCCGCCGAAGCCGGCTACGTTATTCTTTGTAGCGGTGGAGGAGTTGCCGAATTTATCGATCTGCATGGTGGAACCGATGAACATATCTGCTGCATAATGGCCGGCTGCCTGGCAGTATGCGCGGTTGGAACGCATGGTGCCGTCCGGTCCGATAGCGAAGATATCCGGTCTTGCCTTGATGTATTCTTCCATACCTACTTCGGAGCCGAAGGAGTATACAGCCTGAACCCAGCCGGTTTCGATGGCCGGAATCAGGGTCGGATGCGGGTTCAGTACCCAGTGGGTGCAGATCTTTCCCTTGAGTCCCAGGGATTCGCCGAAAGTCGGGAGGAGCAATTCTACGGCTGCCGTATCAAAACCTACGCCATGGTTCAAAACTTTGACGCCATATTCCGCATAAATGCCTTTGATCGCCATCATGGCTTTCATGACGCGTTCATTGCCGATCTTTGCAGGGTCCCGGGTGAAGAGCGGATTCAGCAGGTAGGGCTGTGGAGCTTCTACAACGAAATCGACCCAGTCGGAAGGAATATCCACGCGGGAAACTTTGTCTACGATCTTGTTGACCTGGAAAATCACGATGCCCTGGTTAAATTTCGTTGCTTCCACGATAGCCGGGGTATCTTCGGTGGAGAAACCGGTATAGATATTTCCATCCTTATCGGCTGCATCTGCGCAGACGAGGGAAACTCTCGGTACCAGGTCCATGAAATAGCGGGAGTACATTTCCAGGTACGTATGGATAGCGCCCAGTTCGATCGAGCCGTCCTGGACCATGACAGCCAGCCGTTTGCCCTGGCTTCCTGCATAAGCGAAGTCCAGTTTCTTTGCGATGCCCTTTTCAAAGACGTCGAGATGTTCCGGAATGGAAAGGGTGGACTGGATCATGTGAAGGTCATGAACCTTTTCGGGGTCCACTTTGCACAGTTCTTTGGCCAGGAAATCAGCCTGTTTCTGGTTATCCCCTTCAATATTGACCATATCGCCCGGACGGAGGATGGCTTCCAGCAGTTTTACGGTATTGGAAGCATCGACGATTTTTCCATCTGCATAAGGTTTAGCGGCTGCAATTCTTGCTGCCGTATCGTCGCCTCTGGTATGCCAGTTCTTGTTGCACGGTTTGATTTCTAACATTTTTTGAGTCCTTTCTGTTTTAGAAATATCGGGAAATATAGTCAGGTTCTCTTATATTATATGGAAATATTTCTCCCTTGTCATGAGGAAATATTCCAACATGCGGATTTACGGGGCTAACCTGCAGGGCCCCGGGATATGGGATATCCCGGCCGGTTTTCACAAACCCTCCGGGATCGGATTTCTCAGAAAATCATATTGGTCAGGAAGTAGAAGACAGAGGGGAAGAGAAGGCATCCCAGGCCCGTATAGAAAGTAGCTGTCATAGCTGCATAAGGAACGAGTTTCGGATTGACTGCTGCCATCCCTGCTGCAGTACCTGAAGTAGTTCCCATAATTCCACCAAAAGCCATGGCAGACTGAGGATTGTTAATATGAAGGGGTTTTGCCACAAATGGGGTAACTACCATGACCAGGACAGATTTTACGACTCCGGCAGCAATGGAAATGGCGATGACTTCAGAAGAAGCTCCCAGAGCTGCTCCGGTAACAGGTCCTACTACGAAAGTGGCAACTCCGCCTCCGATCGTAACCAAATCCACGGCAGAAGTATAGCCCAATGGATAAGCCACTGCAATCCCTGCTACGAGGCAGGTGAATTCACCGATCAGGAGGGAAGCCACCCCTCTGAAACCGATTTTCTTCACTTCCCGAAGGTCTGCGCCGAAAGCAGTGGAAACGATGGCGAAGTCCCTGAACATGGCCCCGCCCACGAGTCCCATACCTGCAAAGAGAGGAACGTCGGCGATTCCCTTATTTCCTCCGGTGATTTCACCACCGATATAAGCAAGCACAAGGCCGGCAAAAATGGCGATGGCCGAACCGTGAATGCGGCCCTTTGTGAGGCCTGCCAGTTTGTAAGACACAAACATGACGATGCCAAGGAGCATGAAAGAAAAAATCATGCCGTTTTTGGCAAAGAGCTTTGTAACCATTGCTGCGATATCCATCATTTTCCTCCTTGATTACTTCTGGTCTTTCGCCAGGTCCGCTTCGGAAACTTTTTCTTCAGACCGTTTGCCGACGAGCACCGGGATCAACAGGAATCCGATAGCTACTGCCAGGATTCCTCCAAGGATGGCTACCAGTCCTCCGGAAAGAGCTGCGGCTACATTCTGGATGGAACTCATGGCTACAACGATGGGAATGTACATGGCGCTCCAGAACTTGATTCCCTGTTCTTCCGGGGCTTTCATATAGCCCTTCTGCATGGCCCAGGTGGAAATAATGATGAGGAGCAGCATGGCAAAACCTACACCGCCGATATTCGCCTGGACTCCCAGCACTTTTCCCAGCACGTCACCGATAAAATTGCCGACCATGTAACAGCCGGCCAGGAGTGCTACACCATAAATAATCATTTTCAACCCTTCCTTTCCTGAAGAACCTCTCTCACAGATTCCTCAACCCGGCCCCGCAGGCCTTTTTAGATTTCTCTAATCATAGTATAGCAGAAAAAAGCGCTAAATTAGAATCATATTAGTTAAGATGCAGGAAATCGGCGGTAAGATGCATCTTGGAATCATTTAGTTGAAATTTTATAGACTGTATGCTATGATATTTGGCTTTTATTATAAGTTAACAGTTATCAGTTATTGGAAATAGACAGGTGTACAGACTTTTGAATCGGGAATGTCGGGGATATGGGGATTCATTTCGGGAATGTCGGAAAGGTGGCGCCCTTCGGGCGCAGATTCTATATAGCCTTCGGTTCATGGCTATTTTCGGCACTTCCGGCAAAAGTTTATTTCTCCCGGGGGGACCAGAAAAAGACTTTCTTTTCCCAATCGTTTATAATAGAAATGGAAGCAGTTCTATTTCCTGTTTCTCCGAAAGGAGGCCCGCCATGTACAACAATTCCTGGATGATCGGGGCCCAGTATGTGTGGTTTGGTATTTCCATTTTCCTGATCCTCCTGCTCCTCATCTGCCGGACCACCATTGTCCGTGAAGCCATTACGGCAAGAAAAATCACCCGCCGGCAGAGCATCCTTTTCACCGTGATTTTTACACTCCTCACCATCGTGGGGACCTACTGGAATATGTATGTGGGCATCAGCGGTGTCCTGAATTTCCGGGCCGTAGGCATCATTCTGGCCGGTTTTGTGGGCGGACCGATTGTGGGGACCGTAACGGGTATCATCGGCGGGATTCACCGTGCCTTTTTCATCGATACGGACTTTGCCTATATCCACGGGGGACTGTCCATCCTCCAGGGCGTGGCGGCGGGCTTCCTTTCCTCCCGGCTGAAAGAGCATCATCACCAGCTCTGGCGCTGGGCCCTCCTTTATTCCCTCATTCTGGAAATCCTTTTCTGGGTCTTCTTCGCGTTCTTCACCTACCCGGCCTCCATCGAAAACCCTGATAATTACCTGGGCCTTTCTACCATCATCATCCTCCTCTGCTCGGCAGCCATCGCCATTTTCTACCTGGTCATTGATTTCTTCAACCGTCAGAGAGATACGGAAAAAACGGAAACCACGAAGACCACTTTCGATGCGGTTTACACCCTTTTCAATACCCTCCATGACGGCTTCAATGAAGCCAATTTCTCCAAAGCCGCGGATCTCATGGTTTCCTCCCTCCCCAGCCTCATCTGGGCGGCCATCGCCTATAACGGGGAAATTTATACGAAAACCCACTATCCCACCGAAGCGGACAAAACCCAGGGAGAAGCGGAAATTGCCATCCTGAAACTGCAGAAGACCCTCCCCGACCTGCCTCATCTCATGAAACTCCCCATCCGGTACAAAGATGAAAATATCGGCTACATCATCGCCTCCAAGACGAAGGGCGAAACCTTCACGAAACTGGGCGTCGAATTCCTTCACGGCATCGGTCAGGTGCTGGAAGCCATTTATGAATATGAAAAAATGAAAGAAGAGGAAAACCTTCTGGCAGAAGCGGAAATCCGGGCACTCCAGGCCCAGATCAATCCCCATTTCCTCTATAACACATTAAATACCATTTCCTACTACGTGCGGAGCGACCCGGATACGGCACGAAAACTCATCCAGTACCTGTCCGATTATTTCCGCCACAGCCTGAACAATCCGTCGAAACTCATTCCCCTCTCCGAGGAAATACACGTCATCGAATGCTACACGGAACTCCAGCGGGCCCGGTTTGGCGACCGTCTCCTTATTTCCTATGAATTCCCTGAAGGCAAAATGGATACCATCCTCGTCCCACCCCTCCTGCTGCAGCCTTTGGTGGAAAATGCAGTCATTCACGGCGTCTTCAAACGGCCGGAAGGCGGAAAAATTCGGGTGGGCCTCATCGAACATCCGAAATACAACAAACTCTACGTCCTCGATACAGGCGCAGGCATCTCCCCGGCCAAGAGGAAAAAACTCCTCATCGATCACAAACAGCGGGACCATATCGGACTCATCAATGTACATCAGCGCCTCCTTTCCCTCTTCGGGAAATCGGCAGGCCTTCATATCGTGAGCCGCGAAGGAAAAGGGACCCTCGTCTTTGCCAATATCCCCAAAATGGAACCCGAAAAGAAAGTGGAAGAATCCCCGGAAGATACCATTTCCCAGACCATCGTCCTTCACCCCTCAGTCAAAGAATAAGGAGGAAATCCCATGGAAGAAATACGAATACTCGTAGCCGACGACGAACTGCCGGCAAGAGGAGAATTGAAATACGAACTCTCCGCCATCCCCGGCGTCAAAATCGTGGGAGAATGCGGAAACGGACGGGAAGTCCTTGCCTTCCTCAAAGCCCATCCCCATGTGGATATGCTTTTCCTCGATATCGAAATGCCCATCATGAACGGCCTCGAATGTGCCAAAGAAATCCAGAAAATGGGGCTCCCCGTAAAAATCGTCTTCGCCACAGGCTACAGCCAGTTTGCCCTCCAGGCCTTTGAACTGGAAGCTTTCGACTACATCCTGAAACCCTACAACGAAGCCCGGATGAGACGGGCCGTAGAACGGCTCCAGGCCAGCATGGATATCCGCCAGACTGCCAGCGTACCCGGCGAAGTCACCTATGACGACCAGAAAATTTCCATCCAGACAAAAGACAAGACCCTGCGCATCAACCCGGCCAAAGAAATCGTCCTCGTCTCCACGGAAAAAACAGACCGCACCCTCTTCTATACAGTGGGCGGCATCGTAGAATCCAGAATGCTCCTCCGGGACGTGGAAAAACTCCTCACCCCCCTGGGCTTCTTCCGTACCCATAAAGGCTATATCGTGAACCTGGCCATGATCCACGAAATCCAGCCCCAGGATAACGGAACCCTCCTCCTCACCATGACAAGATACGACAAACAGAAAATCCCGGTGTCGAGGCACTATATCAAGCCCTTTAAAGAAGTGCTGCATATTTAGTCTGGCTTGGGAAATAAATAAGATGAAACACGGAAAGTTAGCAGTTAGCTGTTAGCAGTTAGCAGTTAGCTGTTAGCCGTTAGAAAGAAGAAAAATGGGTGCCTTTATTCATGGCATCCATTTTTTGGTTGGAAAAAACGGGGAGCGGGGTGCGGGATGCGGGGTGCGGGAAGGTGTGCCGCTGATGCGGCACGAATTTAGATGGGGAATGTGCTCAGACGAGGTTGAAAAGCCCGTACAAGACGAAACGTTACAGGCTCCCCAGGTTTGGGGAGCTGTCTGCGAAGCAGACTGAGGGGTCGTACTACAGTTTCATGTCGAAAATGAGACCAACTG
>DKQZ01000048.1:0-134 GCA_002471975.1 Dialister sp. UBA7295
AAATACCCGTACAAGTCGAAAAAAATGGACCACCTTCACGAACCAATATTTTCCTTTCTGATCAACATGAAATGTATCTTATATAAACATATTGAAGATTTCTGCCATTTAAGGCAATTTTCTTCAGTAGATTT
>DKQZ01000048.1:180-16096 GCA_002471975.1 Dialister sp. UBA7295
AGCCCATGAAACAGAATGGTCTCCATCCAAAGTTCGCCTTATTTCTATTGAAGATTTCCGCCCTTTTGGGCAATTTTCTTCAGTAGATTTTTCCATAACCGTTAGACGACCTTGTTTTCAAATATAAAATGCGGCGCCCATGAATTTGCGCCGCACCTTCCCGACAGTCCCGACAGCCCCGACAGCCCCGGGATTCCCGACAGCCCCGATTCAAAAGCCCATGAAACAGAATGGTCTTCATCCGAAGGCCGTCTTTATTTCTATTGAAGATTTCCGCCCTTTTGGACAATTTTCTTCAATAAGTAAGAAATGATGTGAACCTTCTTTCATTCCAAAAGGCAGCTTTCTTTAGATAGTTATCAGTTATTAGTTATCAGTTCTCAGTGAAGATGGAGGGCATCAGAAAACAGTACCCGAAATTTTATATGCAGGGTCAGGAGATATTTCTGATAACTGTGAACTGATAACTGATAACTTTTTATTGAAGATTTCCGCCACTTGAGGCATTTTTCTTCAATATATAAAATTTTATAGGAATTAAATCCTATAAAGTACTAAATTTCATATGAAATAGGAAATATTTCCTATTTCTCATTTACTTAAAGAAAAATCAGGATTATAATCTGTATAAGAGGTGAAGAAAATGAAGTGGATCGAACGAAAGCGGGAAATGGAATTTCTTCTGCGTCACAGGGACAGGCAGATCATCAAGGTGGTCACCGGAGTCAGGCGGTGCGGGAAGTCCACGGTGCTTGCCCTTTTCCGGAAGAAGCTTCTGGAGGAAGGAGTCCCGGAGAAGCGGATCATTGCCGTCAACTTCGAAGACCTGGCTTTTGAAGAGCTGGAGGATTATCATGCACTTTACCGGTATGTGACAAAGCGAATGCAGCCGGGTGGGATGAATTATATTTTCCTTGATGAAATCCAGCATGTGCCCCATTTCGAAAAAGTGGTGGACAGCCTTTTCATCAAAGAAAATGCAGATGTCTATATCACCGGGTCCAATGCTTTTTTCCTTTCCGGGGAACTGGCCACCCTCCTGTCTGGACGGTATGTGGAGATTTCCATGCTGCCCCTTTCCTTCAAAGAATTCTGTGAAGGACTAAAGACCGGGGAACCCCTCACCCTTCCTGCCAGATATGAACTTTATACGAAGAACAGCGCTTTTCCTTACACCCTGACCATGACGGGCCATCAGGAAGCGATACTTGATTACCTTTCCGGCATATACAATACGATTCTGGTGAAAGATACCCTGAGCCGCCTGGGACGGAGTGAATCATCCATTCTGGGAAATATCATGAAATACCTTTCCGCCAATATCGGGAGTCTTATTTCTCCAAAGAAAATATCCGATTCCCTGACCAGCATGGGCCGGAAGACGGACTATAAAACCATAGAGCGATACCTCACAGCCCTTAAGGAAAGCCTCCTCATCTACCAGGCCGACCGGTTTGATGTGAGAGGGAAAAAACTTTTAAGAATCAATGCGAAATATTACCTCGTGGACCCGGCTTTCCGTCAGCTCCTCATCCATGATCAGGGACGGGATACCGGTCATATCCTTGAAAATATGGTTTATCTGGAACTCATCCGGCGGGGCTTTCATGTCTATGTAGGTCAGCTTCCCAAAGGAGAAATCGATTTCGTGGCAGAAAAACATGGAAGCCTTGCCTATTACCAGGTTTCCGAAAGCACCCTTTCCCCGGAAGTGCTGGAACGGGAACTCGCTCCTCTCAGGCAGCCTTTAGATCAGTACCCGAGATATCTCCTGACCCTTGATGAAATCAATGCCGATGCCGATTATGATGGAATCCGCAAAATGAATGTCCTCCGGTGGATGCTGGAAGACAAGGAGGAAATATGAAGAAAATCCTGATCACCACTCTGTTTTCTCTCTTTCTTTTCCCGGCAGCCCTGTCTGCCGGGTCCGTGACCCTGCCGAATACGCTTTATGAGAAGGGTAAACCCTTCCCGAAGTCCATTACCCTGGAAACGGCAAAGGAGAAGGGTTTCTATGCGTACAGAAATGACCGTTTCCATTTCCACGGCTTCATCCCGACTTCTTTTGGAAATGTGAAACTCCCCGCCAACGGGGACGGCATCATCCTTTCCGATGAGGATGGAGCAGAGCTCACCCTCTCCGGGGCTTATAATTCCATGAAATGGACTCCGGGTGACTACATGGGAGAAGATATTGAAAATTCCCATCCCAATCATATGGCCCGCATGTCCTGGGAGGAGGACCGGTACTCCCTCTCCTGGTCAAAAGATGGAAAAGGATACTATATCCGCCGGATTTTCAAAGACGGCCGGACCGCTTCCCTCCATCTCGTATTTCCGGAAATCAAAAGGGATGTGTATGAGAAGCTGATTCCCGTACTTGAGGGTCATTTTGAAATCGATGAGGAAAAACGTTAGCTGTTAGCTGTTAGCTGTTAGCCGTTAGCCATTAGTTGTTAGCAAAAGCGCCCGGATTCACGAAAAAACCTTTCCATCTTTACGAATGGAAAGGCTTTTTATTTCTAATAATTAACGGCTAATGACTGGCGGCTCATCAGTCATCCACATAGATCTGCTTTGCCGCTTTGTAGGAGAGGGTAATATCTCCTTTCGGCGTTTCGAGAAGGAGCGGTCCTTCGTAAGGTTCCTTTTCCTTCACCGTCACTTCCATGCCGATGGTGATTCCCTTGGACTGGATATAATCCATGAGGGTGTAATCTTCCATGATACGGCGGATATGGGTGGTTTCCCCGATATCCACGTCACAGAGGAGACGGGTGGTGATGCCCAGACGGCTTCCATCCTTCCTCGGTACCGGATCCCCATTGGGGCAGTGCTGGGGATGCTGCAGGAATTCGTCCAGTTTTTCTGCCAGTTTATCATTGGTCTGGTGTTCCAGGCCTTCGGCCATTTCATGAGCTTCGCTCCAGGAGAATTTCAGGTTTTCCACCAGGAATACTTCCCACAGCGCATGGTAGCGGAGAAGCCTTCCTGCTTCCCTTCTGCCTTTTCTCGTCATCTTGCTGCCTTTATAAGCCGTGTAGTCTACATAGCCCTGCTTCTGCAGCTTGGTGATCATTTCACTCACGGACGGCGGCGAAACATGGAGCATCTCGGACAGCTCCTTGTTCGTGACCACATCATGAGTTTCACTGATCAAGTAAATGGCTTTTAAATAATCCTCTTTCCCCGATGTCATGATGATGCCCTCTTTCTTTATTATTATTGTCAAATGAGTTTAGAAACTTTCTTACATTTGCTCTCATTTTTATTATAGGTTATATTTGAAACATTAACAAGATAAATTTTGAATTTTTTTAAGGCTATAGAAAAAATTTTTATTACTGAAATAAATATTTCATATTTTGCGGACTGAAAGAGGTATGAACAGCCGCTTTTTCGGAATTGTTTACAATGGATGATTGGTTATCAGTTCTCAGTGAAGGTGGCGCCTTGAAATCATTAAAGCGCTTTTTTAATTTGTACTATAAATTTCAGGATTTCTTTCTAAAATCAATAAAAAGGCCGCGCTTCCCATGAAAACGCGGCCTTTAAAACGGCTAACGGCTATTTCTTAAATTTCCCCGCTTCCCCCTTCGCCATCTGGTCGCAGAGTTCATTGTACTTCGTGCCCACATGGCCTTTGGTCCAGTCGAATTTCACCCGGTGCCGGGAAATGATTGTATCCAGCGCTTTCCAGAGGTCCTGATTCAGCACGTCCGAACCCTCCCGGGTCTTCCAGCCATTTTTCTTCCAGTTCCGGATCCAGTGATTGGTGAAACATTTCTGGAGATACTTGCTGTCCGTGTGGAAAGTGATATGGTGCACCGTGCCGTCATCGATGACTTTCATGGCTTCATAAGCTGCCCGGAGCTCCATGCGGTTATTCGTGGAAGACGGCTCCCCGCCGGACAGGTAGAGAAGCTCCTTTCCCATGGTATCCAGGAAAACAGCGGCAAATCCCCCGGGACCATTTGGATTCACCAGGCAGGAACCATCGGTAAAAATAATAAGCTCCTTGGGAAGGTACTCCCCATTCTGGTAAATGGAAATCCCCTTCACCTGCCGGTGAGCCGGGTATTTGACCTCCGCCTCCGCCAGGGTCAAAGGTTGGCCACAGGAGGGAGCAGAAGAACCTTTCTCAAAAGGCGATGGAGCGACCGGCTTTCCATACCATGCTTCCGCTTCCTGTCTCGTCACGAAACCTTTATAAACGGCGCCGCCAAAACCGGTCACCTGATCACTGCAGTCCGCCCAGGTATAAAAAACACCGGTATGACGGCCTTTTTTTACGACGTAATAATTTTTCTTTGGTGCAGCCATAGTGTGCCTTTCTTTACTTATAGATAATGGATAACAGGAAATAAGAAGTTCCTATCAAATGAATATAAAGATATGCGGGAAGGCTCTCCTCTCGAAGGGGGCCCGCGTCTTACCGATAGAGTCAATTAGCACAGGTACCTTCAAGCAATTCGTGCCACCGTAGCAGCACACCTTCACTGAAAACTATGAACTGATAACTGATAACTTTCCCCGCTTATTTCTCACGGTAGTCTGATATGTCCTTTTTCCAGCATCTTCCGGAAGCAGTAGAGCGTCGCTTTCGTATCAGCCAGACTGTCGTGCCAGTTTGTTTCC
The DNA here is from genome assembly GCA_002471975.1 of Dialister sp. UBA7295. GTDB lineage: Bacteria > Bacillota > Negativicutes > Veillonellales > Dialisteraceae > Dialister. The sequence goes on from DKQZ01000048.1 coordinate 4,822, forward strand.
GGATAGCCGTAGTACTTTGCGCAGGTCGCAAGTTTCTGCCATTTGTAGCCGCCGTAGGTGAGATTCGGTTCCCCGTAGATTTCCGCAAAGAGCCGCATGAGGTCCAGGGTCTTGATTTTATAGGGAATAAAAACGCCGTTCTGCCGGATCATTTTCAGGTCATAAGGAAGATTGTAGCCTACGAGAAGGCCTGCATGACGGAGGAGGTGTCCTATTTCCTCTTTTTTATCATAGAAAGAGGGCTTGTCTGCCACCATTTCCGGGCTGATGTGATTCACCGCTTCCGCTTCCGGCCAGGAGGAAATAAAACGGGGGCGGAAATATTCGTTCATCCGAATTTCTCCGCTCCCGTCGATTACGGAAAGCTGGAGTATCTCGGCTTTTCTGTCAAAGCCTGTCGTTTCCGTATCCAGTACAAGGATGTCTTTCTGATCGATCATAGGAATCTCCTTTGATGAATCATTCTTCTTCTATATCCAATACTTTTCTGTATGCGCCGCCGCCGGGGATATCTTCCCGCTTCAGGGCCTGCCGGAGCCGCTTGTTCAGAAGAGTGCGGGCCTTCTTCTTCGAACCTTTCCGAAGGGAGGTCACGTCTTCCTCGTCCATGATTTTTTCGATTTTGTCTTTCCCGTACATCTTCCGGGCATACTGGCTGGGCCGGGTCTCCGGGGTCACTTTCTGCGGTCTCTTCATGGCGGCTTCCTTTCCTGCAATAATATATTATGGTACCATGAAATGCGTTTCTTTGCAAAGAATTCCTTTCTTAGTATATCTACAGCTTAATAAAAAAATAAAATGATAGATACTTTTGTTTCGGGAATATCGGGAAACTCGGGATTCTCGGGACTGTCGGGTATGTGGCGGGCATCAGAATCTGAAAGCCCGCCGATTATATATAATCTTCTGATATTCACTTTGCAGGAATAATTTTACCTTCAAAATTATTTTCGTCCGGATTCTATAGTATCATCCCCTGTGTGCTTTGCTCATCACCCACTGACTGGGGAACAGGGGATTTTTGGCTCATAAGGGCTTTTCATAATCGTCTGAATATATTCCCCATATTAAATTTGGTGCCGCATCAGCGGCACACCTTCCCGAGTCTCCCGAAATAACCCCCGATAGCCCCGTGAACCCCGATTCAAAAGCCTTTTTATCCTGAAGTTTCCAATATAAAAAGGGCGCCTATATGATTTCAGGCGCCCACCTTCACGAACCACGAATCACGAATCACGAACCACGAACCACGAATCTCCCGAATGAGATTACACATACATGCCGTGGTGAGGCTAACCCACGAATACCGTATGTTTCTCTACCCAAAGGCGCATAGATTGACTCGATTTACTCACACTTTTATCCCCAAATTCACAGGTCCATTTCGTCGATATCAAAGCACCTTCCGCCCATGGGAGGGAGATTGTCCAGAGCTTTCATTTCTTCTTCGGAAAGTTCAAAATCGAAGACAGAAAGATTCTGTTTCATCCGTTCCACATGGCTACTTTTCGGGATGGGAAGGATGCCGTGCTGGATTTCCCAGCGGAGCGATACCTGGGCGGGGGTTTTTCCGTGAGCTCTGGAAATAGAAATGAGCGTTTCATCACCGACCATGGTCATGCGGCCCAAAGGCGCCCAGGCTTCTACAAGGATACCATGGGACTGACAGTAGTCCACCGCTTCCTTCTGGAGCCAGCCGGGATGGATTTCCAGCTGATCCACCATGGGGAGGATCTTTGCCGTTTCCCCGATTTCCTCGATGTGATGGGGCAGGAAATTGGATACGCCGATGGCTCGGATGAGCCCTTTTTCATAAAGTTCCTCCAGGGCCCGCCAGGTTTCCTGATTTTCATGGATGGCGGATGCGCCGTATTTCTTCGTATTGGCCGGCCAATGGATGAGGTACAGATCCAGATAGTCAAGGCCCAGGTCAGAGAGAGTCTTCTGAAAGGCAGAGAGCGTCTTCTCATAGCCCCGGTCCCGGTTCCATACTTTCGAAGTAACCAGGATTTCTTCCCGCGGAATCCCGCTTTCCCGGATGCCCTCACCTACGCCCTTTTCATTTCCATAAAAAGCAGCGCCGTCGATGAGACGATACCCTGCCAGCAGGGCATTTTTCACGGCAAGCGCCGTCTCCCTATCGGGCATATTGTAAGTACCGTAACCAATGGACGGGAATTGGATATGATTGGATAAGATGGGCATAAGTCTATTTCCTTTCGAACAACCGCATATAATTTTCTCAGTGAAGGAAGGCGCGCAACAATATAGAAAGCGCCTTTTTGCAGCTTTCGTTTCTATATGAGCCCCGCTTTCCAATTCTGATGCAGGCCACAAACACTGAAAACTGAAAACTGCTAACTTTTCAAATTATATTTCTATTCAGCTATTGTATAATAATAGAAAAGAAAACGAAAGGAGGCTCCCATGGAAGAAGACAAAAGCCCCGAAGGCAGACGGTACAAAGTGATGGATACCCTGTCCAACGTTTTTAAAATGTCGGATACGAACCGGCAGCTTTTCAACAATACCGATTTCCAGTTCTTCCTGTTCCAGAAACGGTGGAAAGACATCGTCGGCGAAATCATGGCCTCCGAATCCTGGGTGATCGGCTGGAAAGGGGCCACCCTCATCGTGTCCGTTTCCAATTCCGCCTTCATGCAGCAGCTTTTCATGATGAAAGGAGAAATTCTCGCCCGTCTCAGGGAGGACGAAGTGGGGAAATATTTCACGGATATCCGCTTCCGCGCCGGTCCCCACAAAAGGGAACACAAAGCCACCACTACGGTGGATATAGTGAACAGCAATAGAATAAAAGATGAGCGCATGTACAGCCGTCCTTTGACGGAAAACGAAAAAGCCTGGGTAGACCGCTGGGTCAAAAATCACGTGCAGAATGAAAAAGTCCGCCTCCCCTTCGCCGAAATGATGGAAGAAGTCCTGAAAATCCGGAAAGGGGAAGAAGAAAACGGCTACCATCCCTGTCCCATCTGCGGCAGCCTCACTCCGCCGGAGCGGAAAATCTGCACCGCCTGCGAAAGGAAAATCAACAGGAAACGGAAAAATAAAGTCATCCTCATCCTGAAACAGAATCCCCACTACACCTATCAGGAAGTGCGGGCCCTTTTCCCCTGTGAATACTCCGCCTACGACGAAGCCAGGGAAATCCTCATCCACCGGGCCAAGGAAAATATATTTCATAAATTCAATGACCATGAAGAAAAGAGGAAACTCCTTTCCCTTCTCATCCATAAGCCGCTCAAAGACATCACGGTGGAAGAAGCCAGGGCGGCCCTCGACAAAATGCCCCAGAAGTGGTGGGAGTGATTCTTAGAGTCTTCTGGCATTCTTTTGATCTGAATTACATTCGGTTTTCGTGAATTAGCAAACCGCGACATGCTTCGATAGAATCACTCTCGAAACTTCGTGGTTCGTGATTCGTGGTTCGTGAAGGTGGCGGTCCTTGGGGGCCGCATTTTTTATTGGAAATATTTGGATGTAAACGGGCTTTTCATCCTCGCCTGTGTACATTCCCCATAAAAAATCATCGGCGCATCAGCGCCAATACCTTCCCGCATCCCGTACCCCGCTCCCCCTTTTGATCTGAATTACATACAGTTTTCGTGAATCAGCAAATCGCGGCATGCCCCAATCAAGACTTTTTCGAGATTTCGTGATTCGTGGTTCATGATTCGTAAAAGTGGCGGCCTTTTCTGGATAGGGAAAGTGCCTGACAGGGCGGATGTGATGATTCATTCTTCCCCGGCACTACAGGTCCATGACAGATATGAGGAAGTCCATCAGCATAATACAGGGCTCCACCTTTCCTGGGATGGAAAGGTGCCCGTTAGGGCGGATAGGTTGTACAATCATTTCAAGTCGAAATTGAGAAAAAACACTCTTTCCTGTGTATTTCAGTTGTTTGCAGACATTTTTGATTTTTACGATAGATGAACCAACCCGGCCGCTCCGCGGCCACCCTTCCAGCACTCGGAAGGGTGGGGCCCGGTATCATGCTTACCATTTTCCCCATTTGTGCCTTAAGTGTATAGTGCAGAATTTTCCCTTTACTTGCCCTCTCGCCCCTTCGGGGTGTTCCCGAGGGAGAGACGCACGAATACGGATTTCCTCATTTATCCCAAGTTTGTTTCTATCAGGCCGTCCCCTCAGTCACAACGCGTGCGCTCCCCTGGGATGAGTTTACCTTTTAGCTCATTTTCGACTTAAACGATAGTACAGTCCCTCCGTCGCCTGCGGCGACTGCCCGAACTTCGGGGAGGCTGTTCGGGGGGCCTGACCCATTCGACATTTACGGGCTTTTCAATCTCGTCTGAGTACATTCCCCATATATAACTCGTCGGCGCACCAGCGCCGACACCTTCCCGAAATCCCAAATCCGAAATCCCAAATCCCCAATCCGATTTGACAAATATAAAAAGCCGATTGTTTGCACAATCGGCTTTTATTCGTTATTTCCCAGATCAATCACTTTCCCGCCATCGGAGAGGATTTCTGTCCCGGTGACGATGGTCTGGACTTTATTTTTCATAAGGAAGGAGAAGAGCGCTTTTTTCCTTGACTCATCAAGTTCGCTTCCTATGTCATCGAGGAGGAGGACGGGATATTCGCCTGTTTCTTTCCGGATGAATTCCATTTCAGAGAGTTTCATGGAGAGGATGGCTGTCCGCTGCTGGCCCTGGGAGCCGTAGGCGGATATATCGAGTCCATTCATGAGAAAAAGGCAGTCGTCCCGATGGGGTCCGATGGAGGTATGACAGAACCTTGCATCTTCTTCGCGGCGGCTTGAAAGCTGCTCGAGGTACCATTCCATGTCAAATCTTGGCTCCCCGCTTCCCTGTTGGAGGTAGCGGATTTCCAGTTTTTCCCTGTTTTCGGTGAGGATGCTTTCCATGGCCGGCACGGTTTCGTTCATTTTGGAAATGGTTTCCAGTCTTTTCCTGACGATGTAGCAGGCCCCGGAGGCAATCTGCATATCCCAGAGGTCAAGGTCCGGTTTCTTTCCGGAAATCTGGGCGTTTTTCAGTTCCGCGTTCCGCTGCTGGACGGCCCTGGTATAGCGGAGGATTTCTTCGTAGTACCGGGGAGAGACCTGGGATATTTCCATATCCAGGAAGCGTCTCCGGTTCTGGGGCGATCCTTTGATGAGCTGGAGTTCGTCAGGGGTGAAGAGGACGGTCCGGAAGAGCCCTACCAGTTCTTTCCGCCTGATGGGGGTTTCATTGAGAAATATTTTTTTGCCGCTCTCCCGGGAGAGGCGGATTTTTATTTCCTGATTGACCCGGTGGACCGTATAGGTGAGAAGGATGGTGCCTTCATCTTCGCCAAGACGGATCATTTCCCCGTCGCTTCCGGTGCGGAAGGATTTCCCTGTGGAACCATAGGAAAGGGCTTCCATGAGGTTTGTCTTCCCGCTGCCGTTTGGGCCCGTGATGAGGGTGAGGTCTTCGGCAGGTTCTATGGTTTTGTCCTGAAAACTCCGGATCTGAATGAGCCGGAGGGATTGGCAGCGCATGTTATTCTCCGGTAATGCGGAAGGTCTCGTCGTCTATGACGAGGGTATCTCCCTGGCGGATTTTTTTCCGTTTTTCATGGACTTTGACGCCGTTCAGGGTGATTTCATGGGCTTCCAGATAGGCGCCTGTTTCGCCGCCGGAGGAAATATGATCTGTTTTTTTCAGGAACTGGTCCAGCTGGATGTAGTCGCCGTAAATTTTAATGATTTTCATCAGTTTCTGCCTCTCATTGGGGTAACGATGTAACGATAGCTCTTGTCTTCTTCCTGTTCTACCAGGAGGGGTCCGTTCTTCAGAAGGTGAAGGATGACGGTTTCACCGGAGGAATGTTTCAGGATATCTTCAATGTAGTTGCAGTTGAAAGTGAGGGATACATTGTCCCCGGTCAGTTTGACGGGGATGGACGTATCGGAGCGGCCGATATCCGGGTCTTCTTCAAAGATTTCCAGGGTATCCTGATTGAAGTGGAAATTAATGGTCTGGTAGTTCATATCCCTGGAAATAGGGGATACGAAGCGGACGGCTTCGATGAATTCTTTCAGGTTGAGTACGGCCGTGGCATCGGACCGTTTCGGGATAATGGCGTGGAAATTCGGGTATTCCCCATTGATCAGGTTGGCGATGAAATAGGTTTCACCGAAGCGGAAAGCTACATGGTTCCGAGACCAGATCACGGTGATCTGTGCGTTCTCATCATCTGTGGGGAGGAGTCTTACCACGTCGGAAAGGGTGCCGGCAGGAACGATGATCCGTCCCTGGGCTGTGGCCGGCTGATCAAGAGAAATATCTTTCGTGGCCAGTCTATGGGTATTCGTGGCGGCCATGGTGAAGATGTTTTCGGTGATTTCGAAAAGAATACCGGAGAAGAGGGGTTTCTGTTTATCGTTGGCTGCTGCATAGGCTACGAGATTGGCCATTTCCACAAAATCTTTTGTCCGGAGAATGCAGTGATTCTGATCGTCCATTTCCTGGACATCCGGGAATTCTGCCTGGTCTCTCGTGGGGAAACGGGCAATATAGGTACCGCTTGTAAAGACAGCAATGCTTTCTCCGCTCTTCATGGTCATGGTAATGTCTCCGGGAGGCATCATGCGGAGAGTGGACTGCAGCTGGCTGGCTGCAATGACGGCGATTCCGTCTTCCTCAATGGATGCCGGGCAGGAGGTCTTGATGCCGATGGTATAATCATTGGCCTGAATCAGGATTTTTCCCTGGATGGCGGAAATAAAGAAACCATTATTGGTATTGGATGTGATTTTTGCCTGTGCTGCCCGCTGAACGCGGTCCAGGGCATTGCAGAGGTCTGTTTTGTTGAAGATGACTCTCATGGCAGCTCCTTTATAAAATACGAAGATGAAATTATATGTAGTAGTCGCCGTCGTAGGCGGATGTGAATAAGTGAATAAGTCTGTGAATACAAGATTTTATCGAAGAAATCCCTTTGTCAGAAAGGAGTGAATAATGGTTCTGGCTGTTCACAGTTTTCACAGATTTTCCAGTATTTCCATTTTTTCACATCTTATCCACAAAATAACAGGCAGGATTTTCTTTCTTTGTTCACAGGGCCGGGGTCAGCGGTTTTTCAGAAGTTTTTCGATGGCCGCCACATCTTCCCTGGTCTGACGGTCGCTTTCCAGTCGTTTCTGGACCCGTTCACAGGCATAGAGGACGGTGGAATGGTCGCCCACATGGAAAGCATCCCGGAGGGCGGGGAAGGAAATATCCAGTTCCTTCCGGCTGATGAACATGGCCATCTGCCGGGGAATGACGATTTTTTTCGGCCGGCCCTTGGCGAGCATGGCTTCTTTCTTCACCCCGTAGTACCGGCAAACCGTATCGATGATGAAGTCTACCGAAAGTTCCTGCTGGCTCTCCAGGGGAATCTGGTCCTTCAGGGCTTCCCTGGTGAATTCCAGGGTGACCGGTTCATTCTTGATTTTTGAATAGGTGAAAAGCTTCGTGAAAGCCCCTTCCAGTTCACGGACGTTCGTATTGATATGGCTGGCAATGTAGTCCACCACATTTTCCGGGAGGGAAATGTGATTCTTTTCTGCCCGTTTCCTCAAAATGATGCAGCAGATTTCATAGTCCGGCGGGGAAATGGGGGCCACCAGACCGCTGGAGAAGCGGGACTGGAGACGGTCTTCCAGTTTTTCGATATCCGACGGCGTGCGGTCGCTGGTAAGGATGATGGATTTCTTCTTGTCGTACAGTTCGTTGAAGGTATTGAATATTTCCATTTTCGTGGAATCCCTGGAAGCGAAGAACTGGACGTCATCAATGAGGAGAAAATCCAGATTCCTGTACTTTTCGCGGAACTTCGGCATCGTATGATTCTGGATGGCATTGATCAGCTCATTCGTGAAAGCTTCACTGGACACGAAAAGGACTTTCATATCCGGCCGGTGATCATAGACGTAATTGCAGATGGCATGGAGCAGATGGGTCTTTCCCAGACCGGAAGGGCCATAAATGAAGAGAGGATTCAGTTTCTGGTCCCGGGCATTCGGCTGGATTGCCGTCTCTGCCACGGCACGGGCTGCCTGGTAGGCTAATTCATTGCAGTTGCCATGTACGAAAGTCTCAAACGTGAACTCCTTGTTCACCCGGCTCATGGCAGGGCGGGAAGAGGACGGATTCTTCGGTATGCCGTCGAAAAGGGAGGGCTCACGGACCGGATCCAGATTATGAATATCCGGAAGGTCCACCTGATCCGCTGTTTTCGGTTTGAGATTCGTGAAATCGGGAGGAATCATCTCCTCCTCCATCAGGGCAGAAGGTTCTGCCTCCCGTTCCGGATGGAAACTTTCCGGAAAAGGCTCTGCTTCCTCCAAAGGGACAGGGGACTCCGTCTCAGGCGGGACGGTTTCCTGTGAGGGAATAGGTCCTGAAGGCTCACTTCCCTGGGGATAGACCTCCACCTTCATCGTTTTCCCGGTGACAGACCGTACAATTTCCACCAGTTTGTCATGATACATATTATTAATCCAGCGCACCAGGTAAGGCTTCGTCACCGAAAGCACCAGCCCTGCGTCGGACATGGAGAAGGGATAGACGTCATTAAAAAACATCTGGTAGTACTGGTGATCACTTTTGTCGATGGACGCCAGCACCTTATCCCATAATTCGAAAATATCCATAGAAACTCCTGAAAAGTGAATAACTTGTGAATTACTGTGAATTTTCCACCCGGAATCCGTTCCCAAAACGCCGCGTGAAATTCGATACTATCTGGAATCCCGGCCTTTTGAATAAGCCTGTGGATAAGTGTATATTTCTGTGAATAACTATATTCTATCATGGATTGAGGGCCTTGTGAATTCACAAGATAAGGGAAGAAAAATGGTGTGGAAATACTAGGAATAGTAGAAATATTGGAACCCGTTCCTTTGTGAAACAGGACTTTCTCCAGAAATCATGGGAAAAAACAGACTTTTCATGAAAATTTTCATTTTGGGGGAGAAATGGGGAATTTATAGGGGAGTATAGAAAGATTTTAAGCTCTGATACCGGACTTGTAGTAGAAAGAAAACTATAGGACAGTTTACTTTTGAATCGGGGTTATCGGGAATCTCGGGATTTTCGGGGTTATCGGGAAGGTGTGCCGCTGATGCGGCACGAATTTTTATGAGGAATGTACTCAGGCGAGTGGGAAAAGCCCGTAAATGTCGAAACGGTCAGGACTCCCGAACAGCCTCCCCGAAGTTCGGGCAGTCGCCGCAGGCGACGGAGGGGCTGTACTATCGTACAAGTCGATCATGTGGCTAAAAGTAAAAAGCGAATCATCCCCGAAGAGCTCCGGTGCAGCCGGTGAGGGGGGAACTGCACTTTCGATGGTAATCGTACATGTTGAGGGTGAGAGCCAAAGGCCAAATTAAAAAGGCGCCTATATGATTTCAAAGGCGCCACCACCCCGACATTCCCGAAACGAATCCCGATATCCCCGACAGCCCCGATTCAAAAGCCATTTAAAAATATAGTTAAAAACTGCGGGCATTCAAATCTGATGCCCGCCACCTCCCCAATTCCTTGATTTTCCCTTTGAAAAATTAAAGTAAATCTCATATAAAATTTCTATACCAGATTCCGAGCTGTCATTTAAGTAAGGATTTATAATAAATCATGAGAGGGAATCGTTATTTCCAGGAGGAAAAGGTATGGAAGAAATTATAGATGGAAAAATTGATATAGACCGTTACCGGGCCAAAGAAGGAGAAAAGGTCAACCTGAAGAAATGCCCCACCGACTGCGATGTAAAAATCGACAAGAACAAGGTAAAGACCCTGTATTTCCCGGAAACCATCGAAAAGATGAAAGATCTGCAGGAAAAGCTCTATGCCCAGAATACCTATGGCCTCATCATAGTACTCCAGGCCATGGATGCCGCAGGAAAAGACAGCACCGTGAACCATGTATTTTCCAATCTTGACCCCGGCGGAGTCAAAGTGGTGTCCTTCAAACAGCCCACCACCGAAGAAAAAGACCATGACTACATGTGGCGCATCAACAAAGCCCTTCCCGGTCGGGGAGATATCGGCATTTTCAATCGATCCCAGTATGAAGACGTCATTGTCACGAGAATCCACGATCTCATCGACAAAGGACAGCTGCCCAAAGACCTCATCGATGAAAATATCTGGGAAGAACGGTATGAACAGATCAATAACTGGGAGAAATATCTGCACCAGAACGGTTTTCGCATGATCAAAATCTTTCTCCACGTATCGAAAGAAGAACAGCAGAAACGGCTTCTGGACCGGATCGTCAACCAGCAGAAAAACTGGAAATTCTCTTTATCCGATATCAACGAAAGACAATACTGGGACCAGTACCAGGACCTTTATGGAGAAATGATCTCCAGAACCTCCAAAGACATTTCCCCCTGGTACGTCGTTCCGGCGGATAACAAATGGTACACCCGCTACGTAGTGGCCCGGATTACCCTGAAAGCCCTGAAGGACATCAATCCCCAGTTCCCGAAACTGTCCCCCGAAGTGGCCGAGCAGCTGGAGAAATTCAAGAAACTGATCACCACGGTGGATCTGAAATCCCTGGAAGAAATACAGGAGAGTATATCTGCTAAGAAATAAACTTGTTTCCGTCTTATGGTTTGAGTCAGAAACGGTTTTCGGGTATTATCCTCACCACGACATGCCCCGATAGAGTCACTTTCGAGATTTCGGGGTGCGGGATGCGGGGTGCGGGATGGTGCTGCCGCTGATGCGGCAGGAGTTTATATGGGGAATGTACGCAGGCGGGGTTGAAAAGCCCATGCAAGTCGAAACGTTCAAGGCNNTGCGGGAAGGTGGCGGCGCTGATGCGCCGCAAGTATATATGGGGATTTTACACAGACGAGTGCGAAAAGCCCGTACAAGTCGAAACGTTCAAGGCTCCCCAGGCTTGGGGAGCTGTCTGCGAAGCAGACTGAGGGGTCGTACTACAGCTGCCAGGCATAAATGAGGCTAATGACAAAAGGTACCTGTACTAAGTGTCTCTATCGATAAAAGCGAGTCCCCCGAAAAAGCCTCCCCGAAGTTCGGGCAGGGTTCGGCAGACAGCACATATGACACTGATTAGTGAAATGTACTCCGGAAAAGTGAGAAAATCAGTACGCGAAAAGGCTCCTGAGGGTAGAGGAGCTCCCGCAAAGCGGGTGAGGGGGAACTGCACTACACTTTCAAGGAACGTATGAGGAAAAAGTAAAGCATGATGCCGGGCACCACCCTTCCGAGTGCTGGAAG
>DKQZ01000046.1 GCA_002471975.1 Dialister sp. UBA7295
GTCACTTCATAACAGGGGACGAATGCCCGCTGCTTATCGGCAGGCGCAGGAGCGAAGATAAAGTTTACATGCCGAGATAAGCCTTGAAATCGTGTTGGTTATCATTCTGAACGTTTACCGTCGATACAGCCTTGAATCTTTTCGACAAGTTCGTCCTCCCACCGCTTCGCGGAGCCATCCTATCGAGGAGGGCCACTTGCTTTCCGATGGAGTCAATGAGTCCGGGTACCTTTTGGCAATGAGCCTCGTATGTGCCGTGGTGGAAATGAGACTTATGCCGTACGGTTTTCTTCGAAATTGACGAAAACGGTACGCGAAAAGGCTCCCTCGAAAGGGGAGCTCCGGCGAAGCCGGTGAGGGGGAACTGCGCATATGAGGAAAAATGTACCCCGTCGAAATTGTCCAGCGTCCCCCATCGGGGGAAGCTCCGCCAAAGGCGGTGAAGGGGGCTATCTATCGCAAGAATACCAGGTTTCACAGAAGCTTCATGCGTGACGTAATCATTGTTCCTGACGGTTATCATTCTCACCGTTTTCCGTCGATACAGCCTTGAATCTTTTCGACTTGTTCGTCCTACCACCGCTTCGCGGAGCCCTCCTATCGAGGAGGGCCCGCTTTTTCCGATAGCGTCAATGAGCCCGGGCCTCTTTTGGCAATTAGCCTCATCTGAACCATGGAGAAAATGAAATATATGCCGTACGGTTTTCTTCGGAATTGACGAAAACGGTACGCGAAAAGGCTCCCCTCGAAAGGGGAGCTCCGGCGAAGCCAGTGAGGGGGAACTGCGCATATGAGGAAAAATGTACCCCGTCGAAATTGTCCAGCCCCCCTACGGGGGAAGCTCCGCCAAAGGCGGTGAAGGGGGCTATCTATCGCTAGAATACCAGGTTTCACAGAAGCTTCACGCGTTACGTAATCATAATTCCTGGAGGTTATCATTCTCACCGTTTTCCGTCGATACAGCCTTAAATCTTTTCGACTTGTTCGTCCTCCCACCGCTTCGCGGAGCCCTCCTATCGAGGAGGGCCACGCTTTTTCCATTAGAGTCAATGAGCCCGGGTAACTTTTGGCAATGAGCCTCATATGTGCCGTGGAGAAAATGAGACTTATGCCGTACGGTTTTCTTCGAAATTGACTCAGAATTCTCGCGAAAAAGCTCCCCTCGAAAGGGGAGCTCCGGCGAAGCCGGTGAGGGGGAACTGCACATATGAGGAACAATGTACCCCGTCGAAATTGTCCAGCGTCCCCCATCGGGGGAAGCTCCGCCAAAGGCGGTGAAGGGGGCTATCTATCGGTAGAATACCAAGTTTCACAGAAGCTTCATGCGTTACGTGATCATGATTCCTTAGTAAATGTCATTTTGAACTTTTCTGTCGATACAGCCTTGAATCTTTTCGACTTGTTCGTCCTCCCACCGCTTCGCGGAGCCCTCCTATCGAGGAGGGCCACGCTTTTTCCGATAGAGTCAATGAGCCAGGGTAACTTTTGGCAATGAGCCTCGTATGTGCCGGCTACCGAACCCTGCCTGCTGTACTTTTTCAGTCATTTCCGACAAGTACCGATTGGACATCCCCTCCGTCAGCTTCGCTGACTGCCCGAACTTCGGGGAGGCTTTTTCGGGGGGGACTGACCGTTTCGACTTGTACGGGCTTTTCAACATCGCCTGTGCAAAATCCCCATAAAAAAGGTGCCGCATCAGCAGCACACCTCCCCTAATCCCCAATCCCTAAATCCTAATTCCTTATTGCTATATGTGTTTCCAGCCCCGCCTGTGCACACTTCCCATAAAAAAATCAGCGGCGCATCAGCGCCGCCACCTTCACGAACCACGAATCACGAATCACGATTTCTCGAATAAGCCTCTGACGGAGCATGCCGCAGTGAGGCTAACTCACGAGTACCGAATGTGACTAAGAACATTGCCTTGCACGTTTGGCTAAGATTTCATCCAGTCCCCTTGCCAGCTGGTCGGCGCAGGAGGTCCCTTTTCCGGCGCAGTCATTTCCTCGAAGGATGTCGGCTGCTTCTCTGGCGTCTCTTCCTTCAAGGAGCCGTCCGATGGCAGCGAGATTCCCGGGGCAGCCTCCCTGGAATTTCAGGTTGTGGATTTGATTTTCATCGTCCAGGGACAAGGTGATTTTTCTGGAGCATACGCCTTTGGGCGTGAATTCGTAATCGGTCATTTGATTTCCTTCCTTTCACTCGGCCGGGTCTTTGAGGGGCGCGGTCATGAATTCTTTCAGATGATATTGATAGAGATGAAGGATGCCGTAAAGGTACTGCTGCTTTTCCACATAATTGTCATTGGAGTACCAGTCGGCCAGAAGTTTTCCGCCTACCAGGACGCTTCCGAAGGGAACGAGGAGAGCCACACAGAGCATGCCCAGCATCTGCAGGATATCGAGACGCCTGGGCCCATGGGTGAAGTCATCCCGGGTGCAGAGCCGCTTCATTTCCTTCAGGAATTCATTATAAACTTTTTCCTCTTTCAGCCCGCCCTGGTCCGCCATAAGGTAGGCACAGGGTCCATTCCAGCCGTAACAGATGCCGTATTTCTCAAATTTCACGGGAAGGGGGTTGGGAAAAAGGTCCTTCCGAAGGACCGGTCCCAGGAAAAGGACCCGCCCGTCAGAGAGGAAGGCGCTCTGATTGAGCTGCCATTGTTCCGCATTCATGGTGACCACCTGGAAATGGCCTTCGACGTCGGCTTTTTTCTTTTCGTCCTCCCGAATGAGATGGAGGATTTCATTGGCCAGGCCGGAGTCAGGCATTTCTGCGACTACGAAGAGTACCTGTTTCTTAGCCATATTTCCTCCTTTAGAAATATTTCTAGCAGACTCCGGGGAAGTGATCTACAAATTCGATGCGGATATCTTCGAAGGAGTCCACGAATTTCACGGTAAAGTCTTCGCCATAATCCACGAACTGCCACTCTCCGATGTCATCGGGGAAGGAGGAAACGGTCTTCACCTTAAGGTCCGGGAAGGAGGAAACCACCCGCACTTTGATATCGGGGAAGGAATCCACCACCTTCACCCGCCCGGCAAGGCGGATATTTTTGAAATAACCGTCACTGTTGATGGGCCCCGCCGCATGGGCACAAAGTCCGCCGAAGGCAAGGAAAAGAACAGACAGAATGAGCAGAATGACTTTTTTCATGGTGAACCTCCTTTTCCATTTCTCTATCTATATTATACTGACTTTTCACAGCAGGGCGAAACAAAAAGTTTAATGTACAGCTTACAAAAAAATCAAGTAAGTTGGTGGGATGGTTATTTCGAAAGAGCTGCATTAAGTTCTAAAAACGCTTTTGAATCGGGAATATCGGGGAGCCCGGGAGTCTCGGGGCAGTCGGGGTGGTGCGGCGCATCAGAAAAAGGCGCCGCATTATTTGTAAGAGCATTTCCTGTCATAGTGCAGTATATTCAATTTCCTGATTGAAACCAAAACAGCTAAAGCCTGCATCGGCTGCCCGAGGCCGAAGGCCCATATAAAAAGATTGGCTGGCGAAAGCCAGCCATATCCTTCCCGTTACTCCCGACTCTCCCGAAACTACTCCCGACACCCCCGATTCAAAAGTTTCTCATACAGCAGTTTCCTTTCAGAACAGATCTATTCTCTCCTATTTCCCCTTCTATCCTGAAATTCTTATGCCGGTCCGTCGCCTGCCTTCTTCAGGGCAGCCCTGCGTCTCCTGCGTACGCGGTTGATATGCCGTTCGAAAAGTCCACTGTCTATGAATTCCGCCAGCACCAGCTGGTCATAGACCGGAACGGTACAGGTATAAAAACCGATTTTTTCCCGGTACAGAGGGAGAAGGGAGACCGGCAGCACCAGGTAAGCCGCACGAAGGGAAGGGGCCATGGTTTTCGTGAAGCTGTTCATATAAATGACCCGGCCCCCGGGATCCAGGGAATAGAGGGTATCTTCCGGTTTCGAAAGAAGGGTGAATTCGCTGTCGAAATCGTCTTCGATGACGTATCCCTGCCTTTCATAAGCCCAGCGGATGTATTCGGCCCGTTTGGACGCATTGGCCGTGATTCCGGAAGGATAACTGTTGAAAGGAGTCACATGGAGGACGGAGGCCTTCGTCCTCTTCAGTTCTGCGGTTTCGATCCCCTCCCGGCCCATGGTGAGGAAATCGGTGCGGGCCAGGTTGGCTTCGTACACTTTCCTGATTTTCTCATAGGACGGATTTTCCAGGGCATAGAGCCTCTCCCGTCCCAGAGCCTGTACATTGAGTCCATAGAGGTACTCGGCACCGGAACCGATGAGGATCTGCTCTGCGGATACTTTCATATTCCTGCTGCGGGCCAGGTAGGAGGCCAGGGCTTCCCGAAGCTCCCCCATTCCTTCATGAGGAGAAGGGGCAAGGAGCCTTTCTCCATAAAGAGAAAGGACAGACCGCATCGTTTTGGCCAGGGCAGAAAAAGGAAATAAAGTTTCTTCTTCCCTGATTTTCCCCATGGAAATAGACCGCTTTTCATTTCCTACGGGCAGGGTATCCCCTTCCCGGTAAATGACGAAACAGCCGCTCCGCTCCTTCATTTCCACATAGCCTTCCTCCGAAAGGAGATCCAGCGCATGCTCTGTCGTAATGACGCTCACCCCATAATCCTCCGCCAGCTGCCGCTTCGAAGGAATTTTCGTCCCATAGGGATAGATCCCGGTGGTGATTTTTTCCCTTAAGGAAATATAAAGATTCATGTAAGCTTTCATGGCTGCCTCCAACTGTATAGGGGTTCAACACCGCCTTTGCTCATTCCCAATATAAACTTCGTGCCGCATCAGCGGCACACCTTCCCGAAATCCCAAATCCCAAGTCCCAAATCCGTTCCCCCGCCTGTCTACATTTCCCATATAAACTTCGTCGGCGCATCAGCGCCGACACCTTCCCGCACCCCGCATCCCGCACCCCGCACCCCGTTTTTTCAATTTTCCATATCCCAATATAAACTTCGTGCCGCATCAGCGGCACACCTTCCCGAAATCCCAAATCCCAAGTCCCAAATCCGTTCCCCCGCCTGTCTACATTTCCCATATAAAATTCGTCGGCGCATCAGCGCCGACACCTTCCCGATACCCCGACACTCCCGAGACCCCCGACACCCCCGATTCAAAAGTCTTCCGCCCCTGAATTTATCTTTTCTATAGCTCCGGCATCTGGTCTTATTTTTTATTTCGTTTCTGATTATTTTTATATATTCAGATACTCATTATAATTCAGGATATAACAGAAAGCAATGAATTGTCGACAAATATTCTTTCCGCAGAGACCGGTCCTTCCATACATTTTTGATTTCGAAGGAGTCTATCTATGCCAGAAATGAATGAAAAAGAACAGTATGAATTGAATAAACAGCTGGCCCAGATGCTGAAGGGCGGGGTCATTATGGACGTCACCACTCCGGAACAGGCAAAAATTGCAGAAAGTGCCGGTGCCTGCGCCGTCATGGCTTTGGAGCGGATTCCCGCAGATATCCGGGCAGCCGGCGGCGTATCCCGTATGAGCGATCCAAAAATGATCAAGGCCATCCAGCAGGCCGTTTCCATCCCGGTCATGGCCAAGTGCCGGATCGGTCATTTCATGGAAGCCCAGATCCTGCAGGCCATCGATATCGATTATATCGATGAAAGCGAAGTCCTCTCCCCGGCCGATGACGTCTATCATATCGATAAGCATCAGTTCCGAGTGCCTTTCGTCTGCGGCGCCAGAGACCTGGGCGAAGCGCTCCGGCGAATCAGTGAAGGCGCTTCCATGATCCGTACCAAGGGCGAACCCGGCACGGGAGATATCGTGCAGGCCGTGCGGCATATGAGGAAAATCAATAAGGAAATGGCCGAACTGGCCGCCAAAAGGGACGATGAAATCTTCGAAGCCTCCAAAGAGCTCCAGGTCCCCTATGACCTCGCCCTCTATGTGCATGAACATAAAAAACTTCCGGTCGTCAATTTTGCAGCCGGAGGAATAGCTACCCCGGCCGATGCAGCTTTGATGATGCAATTGGGTGCAGAAGGAGTTTTCGTGGGAAGCGGCATTTTCAAGTCCGGAAATCCTGCCAAACGGGCGGCAGCTATCGTGAAAGCCGTGACCAATTATAAGGACCCGGAAATCCTGGCAAGCCTTTCCTATGACCTGGGCGAAGCCATGGTAGGCATCAATGAAGAAGAAATCCAGCTCCTCATGGCAGAGCGGGGCAAGTAATATGGAAGAAATGAAAAAGCCCGTCATCGGCATTCTTTCCCTCCAGGGCGCCTTTCTGGAGCATGAAACCATGCTCCGTTCCCTGGGGGCAGAAATGGTGGAAATAAGAAACCGGAACAACCTTGCCTCCTTTGACGGCCTCATCCTTCCGGGAGGAGAAAGCACCACCATGCGGAAACTTCTCAAAGAAGAAGACCTCTATAATCCCCTGAAAGAGCAGATCGAAAAAGGCCTGCCCACACTGGCCACCTGCGCCGGCATGATCCTTCTCGCCCGGAAACTTTCCAATGATGAAAACCCCTGCTTCGGGACCCTTCCGGTGACCGTGAAAAGAAACGCCTACGGAAGGCAGCTGGGAAGCTTCATCACCAGGGCAGAAATCAGGGGACTCGGTCCCTTCCGCATGAATTTCATCCGTGCCCCCTACGTCACCGAAGCCGACCCATCGGTCGATATCCTTTCCAAAGTAGATGGACGCATCGTCGCCGTGCGGTACAAAAACCAGACCGCCCTCGCCTTTCATCCGGAACTGGGAACGGATACCCGCATTCATGAAAAATTTCTGGAACAATGCAGGAAATGGAAGAAAAAATAAATAGTTCGAAATCAGAAATCCCTCCCCGCCGGGAGGGATTTTTGACGGTGAATCTACGATTCATCGGGCTTTTCAACCCCGCCTGTGCACATGCCCCATATATAATTCTTGCCGCATCAGCGGCACACCTTCCCGAAATCCGAAATCCCAAATCCGAAGTCCGAA
>DKQZ01000060.1 GCA_002471975.1 Dialister sp. UBA7295
TGTGGTCTGTGTCAGTTACGGTTTTCGGGTCTCAGCCTCACCTCGGCGAGCCCCGATGTCGTCTATCTCGAGATTTCGTGGTTCGTGGTTCGTGAAGGATTGGCTGCTAAGGCAGCCAATATTTTTATATGGGGATTTTGCACAGGCAAAGGAACTTCCAATGAAGATGAATCTCCCAAGGCCCGATTGGTAAACATCGGATTGCCTCCATCCCTTCAAGCCCATAGCGGAAGGCCCCCGCCACACGAAAACGGTCCAAGCCGAAAAGCCTCAAAACCCTCAAGGCAATATCCATAGGCCGATCCCCGCAACACGAAAACGCTTCCTGTCGAAATGCCTGGAAAGCCGCAAGTCCTAATCCATAGGCAACCTCCCGATACACGAAAACCTTCCCTGTCGAACTGCCTCAAATGCCCCAAAGTCCCTATCCATAGGCCGATCCCCGCTACACGAAAACCCTTCCTGTCGAACTGCCTCAAATGCTCCAAAGTCCCTATCCGCAGGCCAATCCCCCGCTACACGAAAACCTTCCCTGTCGAACCGCCTCAAATGCTCCAAAGTCCCTATCCAAAGGCCAATCCCCGCATTCTCCGCCTGGTACGAGCCGATTTGCCTCAAACACCCCAACCCCATATCGGAAGGCAAAATAAAAATCCGCCCCTTGGTGGGGCGGGTTTTTATAATAAATTCAGTCTGCAACGACAGATACATGGACCGTGCTGGTGGTCTGCTGGTGTACCCAGACTTCCACGTCATATTCGCCTACGGTCTTGATCGGATTCTTGAGGCGGATATTTTTCTTGTCCAGATCGAATTTGTACTGTGCTTTCAGGGCATCGCTGATATCTTTGCCGGTGACGGAACCGAAGACTCTGCCGTCTTCGCCGGATTTCACTTTGATAACCACTTTGACTTTTTTCAACTGGGCTGCCATGATGATGGCTTCATCGGCAGCTACTTTATCCTTGAAGACTTTGGATTCCTGGCGCTGGGCTGCGGTATTGAGGTTTGCCCTGGTTCCTTCCACGCCGAGACCTTTGCGGATCAGTACATTGCGGCCATAACCATCGGAGACTTCTACAACGTCTCCTTTTTTACCCATTTTCTTGACATCCTGTAAAAGTACTACTTTCATTCTTTTTCCTCCTTTATCTGTTTGCGGACCAGATCGATGATGGTCTTTTCCGCCGTTTCTTTATTTCCTTCCTTCCCCAGCTGGGCACCGGCCACGGTCAAATGGCCTCCCCCGCCCAAAGCTTCCATGACGATCTGTACATTGATGGAGCCGTCAGAGCGGGCAGAGATGCAGAGTCCCTTGTCGGTGTAGTAGAAAAGATAGCTCGTCCGTATTTCCTTGGTAGTCACAAGGAAATCAGCCACCTGACCGGCCAGGATCTGGGAATCTGCCGTATTCTCGGGACATTCGGCAATGGCGATGACCCCGTCTACCAATTTCATGGAAGCCAGGATTTCCGCCTTGGCCTGAATGCTTCCGATATCCTCTGCAAAGAGGCGGTGAACCAGTTTCGTATCTGCCCCGCAGCGGCGCAGGAAGCTGGCCGCATCGAAAGTACGGACAGAAGTCTGGACGGCGAAATTTTTCGTATCTACTACAATGCCTGCATAGAGGCAGGAAGCTTCAAGTGTATTCATTTCTTCATCGCCGCCATAATACTGGATGAGCTCGGCCACCAGTTCAGACGCAGACGATGCAGAAGGTTCCATATAGGTGAGAAGGGTCTGCTGCACAATGGAGCTTGCCCGGCGATGATGGTCGATGACCACTCTCTTCTTGGCTTTTTTAAGGATTTCCGGCGCTGCTACCAATTCAGGAATATGAGTATCTGCGATGATGACTACTGTTTTATCGGTAATGATGTTCTTTGCCTGATTTTCATCGATCAGGAGACCTTCAGCGACCCCGCTTTCTTCGATGGCTTCCACCATTTTCTTGCAGGTGTCCCGTTCTTTGGAAATAATGATGTGCGTCTCTTTATGAGATGCCCTGGCCAGATGAGTGACACCCACTGCGGCGCCAAGGCAGTCGAAATCTTCATGATTATGACCCATGACAAGGACCATATCGCAATCATCGATAATTTCCCGGAGAGCCTGGGCTACTACCCGTACGCGGACACGGGTCGAGCTGACGGCAGTAGGTGACTTGCCGCCAAAGGCTTTCACGTCTTTCCCAATCCGCACGATGGCCTGATCGCCGCCCCGTCCAAGGGCCAGGTCCAGGGAAACCTGGGCTTCTTCAAACTGTTTCGCAAAGGTATCGCTGCTCTGCACCACGCCGATGGAGAGAGTGACAGGAATGCGGTTAACCGTATGGATGTCCCGTACCTGGTCAAGGATGTCGAAATTGGCATCCATGATTTCCGTCAGGGATTTCTGGGAAATACAGGATACGAAGTCCGTATTGGAATACTGCTTGATGAAGCTGTCCTTTTCCGTGAAATAGGACAATACTTTTTCTGTCACGTCTGAAAGGAGGGCGGATTTTTCCATATCCGTCATATCAGCCGTCACTTCGGAAACGTTATCGATACGGATGAGGCAGAAAACCGGCCTTGCTTCAGTGCATTCCTTCACCGCCACTTCCACGTCGGTTCGGTCCATGAAGTAGAAAACCATGAACGGAGACTGGGTGCCGCCGCCAATATCCACATCAATGAATTTATGGAACACCCGGAAGAAAGTGCCCCCGGCATGACAGTCAAACCAGCCCGTCTTGCCCCATATCTTATTGATTTTCTGCCCTGTCACCAGATTCTGGAAACGGACGCCATCCTGGGCTTCCTCGCCCACCCAGTTACGAAATACATTGTTCGCCCAGACCAGCTCTTTTTTCTCATCCATCATGGCAATGCCGATGGGGAGATTCTTCACCGCATAGACCGTGCCTGCGGAAACACCGGCAGACAGGTCGTCCAGGTAGCTGATCAGTTTCTTTTCCTGATAATAATCAGACCGCTTCACATATAAAATGCAGCCGGCAGCCACGATGAAAATCAGGAGGCCAAGCATCCAGTTCTGGGTAGCCAGCAATACCACCGCCACCAGGAGGATGGCAATCAGTATGCGGGCTGTTTTCTTGTAAACCCAAATATCACTGAGCATAATACCTCGTCTTTCAAGGACAGAGTCCTTACAAACTGGAAATAAACACCGGTACTACCTTATCGTACTCGAAATGAGAGGGGAATGCAAGTTTATTGGTCTCATGGGACCTGGACTGGCCATTTCCCCACTTGTGATGAATCGTTCTTCGTTGTTCGTTCTTCGTGAAGGTGGCGGCCTTTGGCCGCAGTATATATGGCCTTCCGTGCACTTGGCATGATTCCGATAGTGCAGAAGGAATTGTGGATTGGGAATCCGGGATCAGGGGCGGTGGCGCCCTCCGGGCGCAATTTTTGATTTGGCCTTTGGCCCTCAACGGGAATGACTTACTTTATCTTCCACTTCGAGTGATTGTCCAACATATTGCCTGGGCCCTGTAGTACACCCGCAACACCGGCCTTCGGCGCACCAACCTCCCCTGGTC
>DKQZ01000012.1:0-21690 GCA_002471975.1 Dialister sp. UBA7295
TCGTACAGCCCCTCCGTCGCCTCTGGCGATTGTCCGGACTTCGGGGAGGCTGTGCGGGGAACCTGCTTGGGTTTTGTTAGTGTCAATTGGGTAGAAAGTGGGAAATGTTAATTTTCATCGATGATTCGCTTTTCTCCGAAGAGGGTACGGAAGCGGTCGGGATTGGAGTCGTAGGCGGGAGAGGTGAGGTCATTTCCCGGTTCGTCGTATTTCGTGTTCCCGATGCCCAGGAGGGACATCATGGAATTGAAGATGAGGTCATTGGTGAAGAGATTGTCTTTGTGATTTTTCAGCGTTTCCAGGGTGTCCGGGTGATTTTCGACGTAAGAGTCCGAGAAAGCCATATAGAGGGGAATCCTGGTCATGGACCAGGTGAAGATGGAGGCATTGTGGTCTAGGCCTTCATCGATTCCTTCGCTATGATCGGAGAAATAAGTCATGGACTGGAAATCGGGGCGGGATTGGAGGACTTTGTATATTTCCGATACCACGTAATCATTATAGAGGATGCTGTTGTCATAAGTCCCGGTGAGCCAGTCATTTTCTTCGAATCTGTCGAAGTCCTTCGGGTACCGTTCCCAGTAGGCCCGGTGATTTCCCATAAGGTGGATGATGAGCAGGGTGCGGGGCGAATCGGGGAGGGACTGGAGGTGGCTTACTATATTTCCATCATAGACTTCCGTCTTGAGGTCTGTCCCCGCATTGTGATTGAGCCAGATCTGGTCATCGGCCTCCGAGGCGATGACGGAAGTGGGCGTATCGTAGAGGGAATATTTTTCCTGATTGCTGATCCATATCGTCCGGAAACCGGCGGCCTTGGCGCATTCGATGAGGGAAGGCGCTTTTTCCAGGGGAATTTCATTGTACTGATTCTTTGCGGTGAGGGCCTGGCTTAAGACCTGCACGGTCTGCACGTGACAGGAATAGGCCCTGGTATAAAGGATGAAATGAGGATCCGACAGCTTTTCCTTCAGCCAGGGAGTGGTGGGAAGGGAATAGCCATAGGCGCTCATGTGGTCTTTATTCTGGGATTCACCGATGACGAGGACGTGAAGCCCTTTTTCAGCCGACGTGAGGCCTTTCAGCTCCTCGGCGAGCTGCTGCTAGCGCCTGTCTTTTTCCCATAAAAAGAGGTCATAGTTGGCCTGATATTCTTTGGCCTCCGCTGCCATCTGAGTCAGCATATTGTCCCGGGAGACGAAAAGAAGATAAAAACTAAGGAGAGCGGCGAGGCCGAGAAGTCCCCTTTTCCAGAGACAATCGGTTTTTATAGAAATCAAACTGTAATTCCGGTAGAAATAGAAAAGATACCCGAAGACCGCCAGCATGAGGAAGAAGGCGGAGAGGGACAGATGGGACGTCAGGAATTCTTCCGCTTCTTTCCCATTGGTCTGCATGATGGCAAGGAGCACGGTGAAAATGGGCCAGCTGCCGGTCATGAAATAACAGGACCACAAGGCAAGGGGAAATAGAAGGACTGCCAGGGTGAGGAGAAGGGAAACATATTTCCCCAGAGAAAATTTCCTGCATAGAAATACCAGGGCTGCCCACAGTCCCCAGAGGCCTGCGGCAAGGCCCATGAAGGGCATGAAGGAGAGGTAATGGAGAGGCTGATGGGAGATGAGGAAAATCGTTAAAGGACTGACTATAAAAATCAAAGGGAGTGCCAGAAGAGAAAAAGATTTATGGTTTGAAAGTGAAAAATAAAGGGTCGTCATGAGAGCTGCCGCTTCTAAAGTAAAGCCATTTAAATCCGGTTCTGCAAAACCGATAAGGATATTCATATAAAAATATTCTGCACCTAAAATCAGGGCCAGGCCGATGCAGAATGGATAAATTTTTCTGATCAAGTGGAATTTATTCATCTTTTGTTCCTTTCAGGAAATTTTCCAATTACCTTATTATAAAATAAATTTCTCTTGGATAGAAATCATAAAAATAGACAACTCATCTGTGGTAAGATAAGGATGAACGTGAAATGGAAAGCTCCATCCCCGGAGGTATGTATGGATTTTCTTTTTTTTAGTCATCTCGCCATTGCGCTGGCCCTCTCCTTTGCCCTCTCCCGCTATGGTTCGGCCTGGGTGGAACGGCTCTATGGCAAATTCCCGGATATACTGACGTTTCCGGACAAAATCAGGGAACGGGGAAAGTACCGGCCTTACCTGCTGGGCATCCTTTTTCTCCTCTTTGGTGTCCGCTATGTCTTCATGGCATCGGGAATCCCCCTCCTTTTCATGCTTTACCTTACGGCTCTGCTTCTCCTCATGACCATGACCGATTTCGAACAGTACTGCCTTTTCGATGAAATGATGATTCCTTTGGCTGTCGGCGGTATGGCTCTGACGGCCTATGTACCGTCAGCTTTCTTTGATCATGCTTTGGCTGCCCTGGCAGGAGGAGTCCTGTTTCTCATTATTGCCATCCTGTCAAGAGGAGCTCTCGGCGGGGGAGACGTGAAACTCATCGCCTGCCTGGGACTCTGGTTTGGGACCGATTCCCTTCTTTTCATCTGTATGACCGGCATCATCCTGGGCGGTCTTTCGGCCCTTGTCATGCTGCTCCTCAAAATCAAGAAAAGAAAAAGCTCCTTCGCCTACGGGCCTTACTTTGCCCTCACCGCCCTGGCACTGGTACTCCTGCGGGGGTTGTAGTGTGAAGAATTTCGTTATAAAATGAAGTTATAAAAACATGTGTTGACTTTGCTCATGAAAGGAGGAACTCTAATTGGTTAACCATATTAAAAGGAAAAATAACCAGAAAGGGGCGATTCTCCTTGTAACTGCACTTCTTTTATTTCTCTTTTTAGGCTGCTGTGCCTTTGTTGTGGATTTGGGCATATACTGGTTCAGCACATCCGCTATCCAGAATGCGGCAGATGCTGCTGCATTGGCAGGAGCGAATGAATATGCAGTCGTTTTGAAGAAAAAATATGGAAGTGATAATGTACCGTTCAACAAAGTCTGGGATAAGGAGGCTAAAGAGAAAGCAGACGAAATTGCGGATGAGTATATCAAAAAAAATATTGCAAGTCTCAGGGGATCTTATTCTACCTATAAAAGGAGATCAGAAGGAGCAAATGAAAAGCTTTATTATCGTGTTGTGATTAAAGACGAAGTTCCACTTTTCTTTATGCAGATTTTCGGTCTTAAAACCGAAGAAAGTTATGCCTCTGCAATAGCTATCGTTCCCTATAAGGAATACAAAAATTCTGACCATTATGGAGGCGGTGGTGGACCTGGAACCGGTGAAGACGTTGTTTCCAGGAATATGATCAGCGTCGATTCCGGATTCTCGGGGACCGTAGGGAATAACAGTATTCGTCCGGATGATTTCATTCAGGGTGGAACAATGGATGGTGGTAATGTATATATTTCTGACGACAATGCCTATAATGATGCTATGAACACGACTTCTCATAAGTATAGTTTTACACAGTTTTCAGAGGATTTTTCTAATGACTTCCAGATTCGTGCCAAGTATATTATTGGTGGAGGTGATCAGGATCATATTACCCGAAAATTCCAGCCAGGAGAGATTTATTCTGCTGAAACAATGGCTCAATATATTACGGAATATGCACTTAGCCAGCCGCAGCAGAATACAAACGCATCCGATCAGAACTATATCCGGAATCATGGACCGGTTACAAAGGATTCCCCACCATGGGAACTCATTTCTTCTATCTGGAATAATGGTGGGTCCAGTGAGAGCAATAATGCGCTTACACTATGTATGCAGGCAATGGACAAAAAGGGATATAATCATAAGGATTATATGAAATTCAGCACGTTAACTGAAGTGATGCAGGCTTATATTGACGATTTCTATGAACATCATCCAAATATCCCCCCATCTGACAAAGGCGTCATGCTCTATCAGCAGCCCCAGAAAGCCGATTCCAGTCTCATTCATGCCAAGGATGATAAAATCCGTGGGGCCATGGATTCACTATATAATGGCAAGAGTGTGACAACTTATCAGCCAAGGCAAAATGAACAGATTAACCTTGATATTGGAAATGCTCAACAGTATTACGTGATTGATGAGCTGAATGAACATATTAATAATGATCCCAATTTACCGGAAAGACCGGTGAACCTGAATCAGAAACTGGTTATCAACATCAATAATACCAGTTCAAGTTCTGATGGGGGGCATCCGAATGAACCTGTTTACCTCTACGTCAAGGGAGGATTTTCCAGTTATGAAATCAATCTGAATTCAGATAGCAGCCGACAGATATTCATTTATATCCCCAATCAGTCTAAAACTGTTCATGAAAATTGGAAGAGCTGGTGGCCCGTGGATGTAAGTGTGGACTATACTTACTCAAATTCGGAACTGATTTTCAATTCCAATAATCATGATTTCAGGGGCACTTTCTATGCTCCTTATACGAATGCGACCAATATCCGCGTCGAAGGAGATTTGACATTCCAGGGGTCCATGACGTTTAACCGGGCCGATGTGAGCGGCAACCATGGTCATTTCATCTGGGAGGGACTGACCTTACCTACTGGCGGAGACAATCCTGGTGGGGGAGGCTCGAGTAGTTCCAGAACTACCGAGGACAGATTGAAACTGGTCACGAACAGTACTCCTGTAAATGGCTGGAAAGATAGTGATACATTTGAATTTTTGATGAAAATATAGTTTAAATATTATTCCCAAAGGAACTGTAGAATGATGCTGCAGTTCCTTTTATGTATATGATGATAAATCTTTCATACATGGAGAAATTTATATGGTCATCATCAGTGAGACTTAAAAGTAATCGGGGCTATTGTAAGAATGCGGCCTTTGCCGGATATCAGAATCTTACTGAAGTGGCACCAATGGTTCCTCAAAAGCCTTAAATGGTATATTTTATCAGATAAAATGGACTTTTTCCCCATATCTTGTGGATGGTCTTTTTTTCGATAGTGTGCTAAAATTAGAACAAGAATGGAACATTGTCGATGTAATTATTCAGAATCATGAAATAAAACAGCGGGGAGGGGGATTTTCCTGCCGGATTTATTTCCATCAAAGATAAGCGAGGGGAGAAGTGTGAAACTTTCGGAAAAAATTTCGACGGCTATCGAGAAGATGTCGCCAAAGAAGCTGGTATTGCTCTGTGCCGGGGCAGCGCTTGTGGTTTTCCTCATCCTGTACCTGATTCTGTCAGCCCTATTCTCACCGAAAGAGGAGGGAAAGGCTCCACAGAAAACTTCCGTGATTCCCGTCATCGAAGCGGCGAAGGATATCCCTTCGAATACGATCATTACGGACGATATGATTCATGCCGTGGAAGTTTCCCAGAATCTCGTGCCTTCCGGTGCTCTCACGGACAAGCGGGCAGTGATCGGCAAGAAGTCGGGATCCGTCATTTATGCAGGCGACGTGATCACGGCAAGAAAACTGTCCAAAGGGCCGGCCGGATTTGTGGGAATGATTCCGGAAGGCATGCGGGCCGTTTCCTTTGCAGTCAATGACGTCACCGGGGTTTCGGGCTTTGCGAAACCGGGGGACAGGGTGGATATCGTCCTTTGCACCCAGCGGGAAGGAAAGTATCGCATCACCACGAAAGTCCTCCTCAAAGACGTACTGATCCTGGCAGTGAACAAGACGTCCACCCAGGCCCAGAAGGCGCCAGATAAGACAAAGTCTGACAATGGAAATAAAGGACCTCTCAATACACCTCCCACGAACAGCAGCAATCAGAGCAGCAATTCTTCCATGGGGACCCCTTCCGTCGTCACTGTGGCGTTGACCCCTTACGATGCGGCCAAGCTCATCGGATCGACCCAGATCGGTCAGCTCCAGATGCTGCTCCGCCCGAGTGATGACAAAGATGATCATTATGTAGGCTACTATGTGATTCCGCTGCCCCAGCCTGACGAACCCAGGCCGGCTCCGGCTTATACTCCTCCGGTCAGTGCGGGAGGACCTTCCGTTTCCATTAATTCCGGTTTAACGGGCATTGAAGTTATTCGTGGTACGAATTCCAGCAGGGGGCATTGAGATGAACAAAAAAATGAAAAAAATCGGCCTCCTGATGTCGGCTGCCTTACTCGGCATGGCAGGAGAAGTTTTTGCGGCTACCCCACTTTCCGTAGCTGTCAATGGGTCTCAGTACATGGAAGCTCCGGGGATTACAAGGCTGGCCGTAGGAAATCCGGAAATTGCAGACGTCAATCTTCTTTCTTCCCATGATTTCCTTCTGGTTGGTAAAAAAGCAGGATCCACCACCCTTCTCGTGTGGTCAAATAATGGGAGAGAAGAATACAATGTTTTCGTTTCTTCCGGGGATGAAGGAACAGCAGCGGCTATCCAGAAAGCCATCGGACTCCCTGGAGTGAACGTACAGATTATAGATGGAAAAGCCCTGGTAAAGGGGACGGTTAAAAACCAGTACGAACATGACATGGCTCTGCGAATCGCCCAGTTTTACCTGGGCGGAAAGCCTTCCAGCAACTCTGATAAACAATCCATTTCCGCCGGTGGAGATGCCACCAATGGCACACAGAGTCAGGAAGTAAAGGCCCGGGGCTTATGGGATTCTGATATCGCTTATTCCAATGTGATTGATCTTCTGAATATTTCCAATCCTTCCCAGATTCGCCTGGAAGCGCAGATTCTCGAAATCAATACGAGCAACGAAAAAGATCTGGGCATTCAGTACTGGTCTCCCGCCTTGGGAAATGATAATTCCGGTCTTGATCGTGGCTCATCAGGCATGTTTTATATGGGTGAGAATTTTAAACGAACCCGTGGGGGAACGCTGGGGTGGTTTGGCCGTCGTCTGAGTAATATTAATGCTTCTGTGCAGGCATTGGTGACCTCGGGCAAAGCGAGAATTTTATCACGTCCTACGATTACGACGATGAGCGGTGAAGTTGCCAAGATTCTTATTGGCGGGCAGATTCCGATTCCGACCGATTCCGGAGACGGTAAGATTTCCATTGACTGGAAAGATTATGGCATTCAACTGACAGTAGCTCCTGTCGTAGATGCGGAGGGAAAAATTACTTCTACCGTCGTTGCCGGGGTTTCTTCTCTTGATTATGGTCATGGTGTTAAAGAAAACGGGTTTACCGTCCCGGCTCTGGCTTCCCGGAGTGCATCAGCAGTTATCAATGTTCATTCCGGTATGACTATGGCTATCGGCGGCCTGCTCAATTCGGAAGATGCCAAGACGGTAGAAAAAATTCCGTTACTTGGCGACATCCCGATTATCGGGGAATTCTTCAAACACACTACAAAGACGAGAGACAACCGGGAACTTGTCATTCTCATCACGCCGACTCTGGTGGAAGAAGATACTCCTATCCCCATGAGCCAGCGGCTCAAGGCAGGATATGAGACTTCCGAGAGATATATGAGAAATGCGGAACGGGTGGATGTGAATACACCGGTTAAACCGGGTACGGTAAAGGAAGAAACGGATGTCTGGGGCGGTAAACCGGGTGAACCGGATAGTACGGTGATCCTGGAAGAAAAACCGGCTCCCGAAGGCCCGGCGAGACTCCTCCGTACGAAGAATGGCCGGGGAGAAACGGTCCTCGTACCGCTCACAGACAATGATTACCTGAAACGGAAAGATGAACTCCAGATCGTTTCCGTTGAAAAGAAAGATAAAGAAATTCCGGAAGACGCAGAAGAAATTCCCGTGGTACGGAGAAAATCCAAATCAGGGAAATCGGCCAAAGCCGAAGATTCCAGTGACATCCGCTCCCGGGTGAGGAAGATTATGGATGAGTATGCGGGGAATTAAGCCGTCTGTTTCCCAATCGTCATTTAATAGCTGAAAGTGAATAGTGATCAGTTCGCAGTTCTCAGTGAAGGAAGTTAAATTTTAGTGATTCAATTATTGAAATGAAAGATTTTCTGATAACTGATAACTAATAACTAAAAACTGATAACTCTGATAACTAGTTTCTCAATCGTTATTTAATAGCTGAAAGTGAAAAGTTATCAGTTAGCAGTTCACAGTTCTCAGTGAAGGAAGTTGAATTTTTTCATTCAGTTATTCAAACATGAATGGCATTTTGATAACTGATAACTGATAACTAATAACTAATAACTGATAACTTCAATTTCAGTTTTCCATATGTATTGATTTTACAGTTGTCCGAAAGAAGGAGCTCCCATGGAAGGCAGAAAAGGTACTATATTTACCGTTTTCAGTACGGCCTATGCCGTCGGGAAGACGCTGATTGCCATCAATATCGCGGCGGAACTGGCCCATCAGGGACGAAAAGTATGCCTGGTGGATCTGGATCTGCAGTTTGGCGATCTCTGCTATTACCTGAAGCTGTCTCCCAAGCTCACCATTGCCGATGCCCAGCGGGCCATGAAGAACAATCCCAATGACGTATCGGTGGTGGAGTACCTGACGACCTGGAAGAAGGGGAATGTGCAGTTCGAAGTGCTGGCCAATCCCCGGCTCATGGAAGAAGCCTACAATATGGAAGTAGACGTCATCCGGAATCTCGTGCAGCAGCTGCAACTGGAATTTGATTACGTCATCATCGATACCACTTCCACTTTCAGCGCCCTGAACCTGGCCATGATGGACCTTTCCACCATTATCAATTTCGTAGGCATCGTCGATTTCATTCCTACTATCAAGAATATGAAGCGCGGCTCAGATACATTGAAAGAACTGGGCTATGATGACAGCAAAATCAGATATATATTGAACCGAAGCAATGCCAAAACGCGCATTGACGTACAGGATGTAGAATCCATTCTGGGAAAACATTTTGACTATGTCCTGCCCAATGATTTTCAGGCAGCCCAGAACTCGGTCAGAAATGGCATTCCTCTTGTAATTGACGCCAGACATACGTCTTTGGCAAAAGAGCTGGCATCCATTGTGGAAGTTTATGACCAGTCTGATGGAGGAAAGAAACCTGAAAAGGAAGAAAATCAGGGCGGCTGGTTATCCCGTCTTTTCTCCTGAGGAGGTAAATCATGGCATACAGAACTGTCTTGATTGAAGATAATCAGATTATGCTGGAACGGCTTTCCAGTGTCATTAAAAATGCTCCCGGCTTTGAACTTAGCGCACGCTATAAAAATGCCGGTGATGCTTTGGGTCAGATGCAGGCTTTCAAGCCGGAACTGATTCTTTTGGATATGGAGAACGAAAGGAATCATATTCTTCTTTCCGATCTGAAAAAATATTATCCTCATGCCGTGCTGATTGGCATGTCCCGTCGATGGGATTCTGAAGCTCAGGCCAGCATTCTGCATGCTGGTGGCGGCGGTTTCATGATTAAACCGTTTACAGCCGAAGAATTACAGGAAACCATCAATAATCTCAGCAATTTTTCTCAGGTATCTAAATCAGAAGTTATTACATTTTTCAGCCCAAAAGGAAAGAGCGGGAAAACGACACTGATTTCCAATCTTGGTGCAGCTCTTGCCCGAAGAACAGGGGAACAGGTTGCTATTATTGATGGAGATTTACAGTTTGGTGATATGGCCGTTTTCTTTAACCTGACGCCTCAGAGTACCATCGTGGAAGCGTCTCGGGATATATCTTTCCTTTCTCCGGTTACACTGAAAACCTACTTTACACCGGTAGGAGATAATTTATCTATTCTTTGCGGTGCTTCTAAGCCGGATCTGGCGGAAGCTGTCACAATGGATAGTTTGGCGGCCATTATCCACATGGCGAAAAACCTGTTTCGCTATATACTTGTTGACTTGTCATCCGGCTTTACTGATATCACGGCTACAGCTTGCGAGGAATCTAATAAAACGATATTAATGACCATGGTAAATGGAGGGTATGAAATCCAGCATATGAAAAGGGCTTTTGAAATTTTTCAATGCTGGGAAGATTATAAAGAGAGAATACTTCCTGTTTTTACCCGTGTGTCACCTTGTACGGAAGAAGCCAGGCAGCAATATTCCGATGCTTTGGGGGTTCCAGTGTACCATGTGCTGCCTAATGAATATCTGGCAGTTTCTTCAGCAGCTGACAATGGTCGCCTGCTTATCAATCAGGATAAAAACAATTCGTTTTCAAAGGCTATAGATGAAATGGCGGATGAATTTGCCAGAAAAGTTATTTAAGTAAAGCTTTTCCATTATTTCATTCATAAATGTTTGGTGAGTACAGAAAGGAGGAACGATTATGATAGCTTTTGTATCTCTCGTTTTCTCCTTTCTCTTTTTTATGGCCCTTGTCATAGTTCTCCAATCTATAATTAAAAAGAGAAAAGGGGTCTCTGACAGGATTCAGATGTATGCCGGTTATCAGCCAACTGTTGTCAAAAAGGCATCTCCTGTGCAGGCTCTTATTGGAAAAATTCATGAAGCTTTTGCAAGACGGGTTAGAGAGACAGGGCCGGAAAGAAAGGTCAATCGCTGGGATCTGCTTATGGGCCGGGCAGATCTTCCGCTTTTGGGTAGCGAATTTCTTGCTATTTCTGGCGGTGCTGCAGTTTTGATCTTTGTGATTGCTTTTGCTTTCTTAAGAGATCCAGGCAGGGCTTTCATATCGGCAGTTCTTTTCCTGGCATTTGACTATATATATGTACATCGAAGGGTCACCAAAAGACTGAATACTTTCCAGAACCAGCTTGCCGACTGCCTGACGTTGGTGGCCAATTCTCTTCGGGCGGGCTTTTCCTTCCTACAGACTATGGAAATCGTAGCTCATGAAATGCAGCCGCCCATGTCCAGCGAATTTGACAGGGTCATGAGGGACACAAGATTGGGGAGGACTATGGAAGATGCACTGCGCAGTATGGATGATCGCGTAGGATCTCCCGATTTTTCCCTCGTTGTCACTGCCGTTCTTATTCAGCAGCAGGTTGGTGGTAATCTTGCCAATATTCTTGATACGATTCGAAATACTATTATGGAACGCATCCGGATTCGAAGAGAGATAGGTACGCTCACTGCCCAGGGACGAATGTCCGGTATCGTTCTAGCCTGCATCCCTGTGGCACTTGCACTCTTTTTCTATATTACTTCCCCGGAATATTTGGAACCGCTCCTTAATACAAACATTGGTAAAATTCTTATTGCAGCAGCTTTGGTACTTGAAATCATTGGTTTTGTCATTATTTACAAAATTGTGGATATTAAAGTTTAGTTCTTTGATGTAAAATTAAGGCATAAAAGGCCATTTGGCTTTTTATATATTTGATTACCCATTGTATATGGGGAAGGAGGTGAAAGTCATGATTAAACAGATGTATGATTACTATATCAGACCGTACCTTGGTGATATGAAGGGCCAGGACCTGGTTGAATATGCCCTCCTTCTGGCTATCATTGTAGCCATCGGCTGGGTAATTTATCAGCAGGAAGGTTTGAAGGAAAACCTGAAAACTATCTGGACCAATGCCGGATCGCTTGCAGCCTCAGCCGCAGGTAAAACTAATCCACCGAAAGCTTGATTATCTAAAGAACTTCTGCAGATAGCAGGAGTTCTTTGGACAGGTTGTGAGATAGCTCACGGCTTGTCCAAAGAACTTGGAAAAGTAAATTTTTAAGGCCATGGAGGACAGGTTTATGAAGTCAAAATGGTATGATTTCTTCATCTGGCACCAACATAGGCAAAAGGGACAGGATATCATAGAGTATACGGTTATCCTTGCCATATTTGCAGCTGTCGGATGGGGATTACTTGATATATTTAATTATCCCAGTGTCAGTGCAATGACCAGAGGTATTTTCCATGCGGCAAGAAGTGTCACCATTGAAAAAGCAAATCTGGATTCCAAAGTCTTATATCCGGATGAGCAGGGATGACAGATACTTTATTTTGTTATGAAGAAATATGAAATAAATACATTGCAAAAGGAGGAAGCACTATGAAAAAACAGGGTGGGCAGGATCTTGTGGAATTTTCATTAGTGCTTCTTTTATTTCTTTCGCTTGCTTTCGGTATCATTTATTTCGGGTTACTTTTTAAGGATTATCTGAGCTTCAGCAACTGGATGAGATCCGCAGCTCGGGAAGCTTCTGTTTCTTACAAAAAAGATGGGAGTTATAATTATCTGGAAACAAAATATAAGAATGATATTGATGCTGCTCGCGGCGAATCAGGGTTATATAAATTAGAGTCTATTACGATAGAACCGCAGGTAGAAACTCTTGACGATGGGCATGAACATGATCAGGTACTTGTTACTATTAAATTGAAGCGTAATGAGCATGCAAATCCAATTATCACGATGGTCAGCGGTCTGCCATTTATAAAAATTAAATTTCTGGAAAATCCTACTTTCAATTATGTCATGTTTGATGAGAATACTATAGAAAAATAGATGAATTGGACATAAGCGGTTACCTCAAAGGGGATGTGAATTGTGAAGCTGCTGGAACGCCTTGGGCGGCAAGTGGAAAAGAAACCTGGTTTAAAACAGATTGAAATAAAAAAAGAAGAAAATATATTTGCCGGCCGAACCGTTGATGCGAAAGAGGAAGAGTACCAGAATCTGAAACTGGCAGTTCACCGGCAGATTGTCGATGAGATGACTGCGGAGCAGCAAAGGATTCTTGATGGTAGAAATCAGAGCCGGCAGGATATTGAAAATGTGATTTCCGGTTATGTGGCAAGAGCTCTAGAACAAAATCCTTTCGTTGTGCCCCGCGGGGAAAGAGCCCGTCTAATTTCCGATATCTGTGATGAAATCTTGGGCTATGGCCCTATCGAGCCGTACCTCAAAGATGATTCCGTCACCGAAGTCATGGTGAACGGGCCGAAGAAAATTTACGTGGAACGGATGGGGAAACTTCATCTGACGGGGGCCCAGTTTCATGACAATACCCATCTCATGGCGGTCATCGATAAAATCGTCACCCCCATCGGCCGACATGTGGATGAAGCGTCACCCCTTGTGGATGCCCGACTTCCCGATGGGTCCCGTGTGAATGTGGTGATCCCGCCCCTTTCCCTCATCGGGCCCTGCGTGACCATCCGTAAATTCTCCAAGAATCCGCTTTCCGTGGAAAATCTCATTTCCTTTGGGACCCTGGATGAAAATATGGCTATTTTCCTCCGGGCCTGCGTGAAGGCCCGGCTGAATATCCTCGTCAGCGGGGGTACCGGTTCCGGGAAAACGACGACACTAAACGTATTGTCTTCCTTTATTCCTCCTGACGAACGAGTTGTAACCATTGAAGATGCTGCCGAACTTCGACTCGAGCAGCCTCATGTGGTGACTTTGGAATCCCGTCCGGCCAATATCGAAGGCAAAGGGGCCATCACCATCCGTGATCTCGTAAAGAATTCCCTCCGTATGCGGCCTGATCGTATCATCGTGGGCGAAGTCCGCGGGGGAGAAGCCCTCGATATGCTGCAGGCTATGAATACGGGCCATGACGGGTCCCTCACCACTGCCCATGCGAACAGCCCGCGAGACGTCCTCTCGAGACTGGAAACCATGGTGCTCATGAGTGGACTGGATTTGCCGGTCCGGGCGATCCGTGACCAGATTTCCTCGGCTTTGGACCTCATCATCCATCAGGAAAGAATTTCCGATGGCTCCCGAAAGATCACCTACATCACGGAAGTCCAGAAAATGGAAGGGGACGTCATCGTCCTGCAGGATCTTTTCCATTTCGTGAATACCGGCTTTGATGAAAACGGCAAAGCCCTGGGACACTATGAGCCCACGGGCCTCCAGCCCCAGTTCCTGCCAAAGTTCAAGGCCCGCAATGTGGAATATCCGAAATTCATGACTCAGACCGGTGTTAATGCAAGCAGGAATTGGGAAGGGGATGACTGATATGCTGGCACTCTCCTTATCTATTTCCATAGCGGTATTTGTCTTTTTCATTCTTTCCATCATAGCTTTGAAACGTTTCTCTACTGAAGAGGTTAAACGGCGTCTGGATAGCTTAAGAGACTTTGATCTGCCCAAGGATGCAGAAGAAAATCCGGATGACTTAAAAAACATACCTCTTTATAGGCGCACGATTGGTCGCTTGATCGGTTATGTGGGTGAATTCTTTTCCAGATTCGCTCCGCATTCATTGCCGAAACTCATGGAAAAGCGAATCATGCTTGCCGGCAAGCAGGGAGTTTGGAAAGTTAAAACTGCCGTAGGTCTGTGGTTCTTAAGCATGGTGATCTGTGGAATCTTTGGATTTTACTATGTATCCAAAGATCCATCTGTTTCCACGATTCAGGGCCTTTGTACCATTTGGGGCTCCATGATCTTTGGCGCTCTGCTTCCCTTTGCTATTCTGAATCATATCATTCGTAAAAGACAGGAATTGATTACTCGTCAGTTGCCGGATGTACTTGATCTGCTTTCCATTTCAGTACAGGCAGGGCTGTCCCTGGACGGAGCCATGAAAAAAGTGGTGGAACGCATGCAGGGACCTCTCATCGATGAATTCCGGAGAATGCTCCGGGATGTACGCATGGGAATGACCCGCCGCCGTTCCATGCAGCTTATGGCTCAGCGTTGCGATCTACAAGATGTATATCTTTTCGTTATGTCCGTCATTCAGTCTGAACGACTTGGCGCATCCATGTCCGATACATTGATGATTCAGGCTGATAACATGAGAGATCTGCGCCGCCAGCGAGCCCGTACGCTTGCCATGAAAGCACCAGTTAAGATGGTATTTCCTTTGGCTTTCTGCATTTTCCCTGCAATCTTTGTCATCGTACTGGCACCATCTATCCTTTCACTGATAGAAACAATGAGTAAAAGTTAAATAAAAGAGCATCCCACAGGGATGCTTTTTTAAAAGGAGTAATAATGAAAATAGAACAGTGGATATTCGATGATCAGAAAATAAAAATTACTGTGGAAATAGGAAATACCTGGTGGCTCCGCTTCAAAGGCCTCATGGGAAGGAGCCGGGCATCCCTTCCCAAAGGGGAGGGGCTTTTCCTTCAGCATACGAACAGCATCCATATGTGTTTCATGCGCTTTGCCATCGATGCCGTATATTTTGATAAAAACCTGAAAATCGTCAAAATTGTCCGTCATCTCCATCCCTGGATCGGCCTCTCCGCCTGCCTGAAAGCAGACTCCTGCCTTGAAATGCGGGCAGGAGAAGCGGAGAGAATCGGAATGAAAGTGGGGATGGTGGCGGAAAAAGAAGAATGATGCCTTTGGTGAGGCATCATTTTTTATGACTTTAGAATTTGATTGTCGGGAGTCATTTTGGGGGAATCGGGATTGCTAAGTTCTCGGGGCGGGGATTTTAGATGGGCTTTCAGTCACTTACGACAGGAACGATAGAACAACCTCTCAGTCACTGCGTGACAGCTCTCCAAGCTTGGAGAGCTGGTGCCCGATTGTCGGGATCTTGTTTTTCCTCAAATGTGCCATAAAAGGATAGTGCAGGAAAATCCTTTCAGCAGTATCCGTGGCCAGCAGGATTGTCATTAAATGGTCAGCATGCTGCCGGGCTCCACCTTCCCGAGCCTGGGAAGGTGCCCGACAGGGCGGATAGGTTGTTCTACAAGTACCTGGAGAAAATGGGGAAATTAAAATGCAAGTTTCTTTTCAGGGGGCAGTCACATACGGCAGGAACGATAGAACAACCTCTCAGTCACTGCGTGACAGCTCTCCGGGAGGAGATTTCCATTTGGTTCATTTTCGACTTGTATGATCGTACGACCCCTTCCCCTCCGCTTCGCTCCGGGACCTCCCCTGACCAGGGGAGGAAGGGGAGAGCTGGTGCGCGATTGTCGGGATCTTGTTTTTCCTCAAATGTGCCATGAATGGATAGTGCAGGAAAATCCTCTCAGCAGTATCCATGGCCAGCAGGATTGTCACTAAATGATCAGCATGCTGCCGGGCTCCACCTTCCCGAGCCTGGGAAGGTGCCCGACAGGGCGGATAGGTTGTTCTACAGGTACTCGGAGAAAATGAGAAAATTAAAATGCAAGTTTCTTATCAGGAATTTCAGTCACATACGACAGGAACGATAGAACAACCTCTCAGTCACAACGCGTCCGCTCTCCGGGAGGAGATTAGCATTTGGTTCATTTTCGACTTGTACGATCGTACGACCCCTTCCCCTCCGCTTGCTCCGGGACCTCCCCTGACCAGGGGAGGAAGGGGAGCTGGTACCCGATTGTCGGGATCTTGTTTTTCCTCAAATGTGCCATGAATGGATAGTGCAGTGAAATCCTTTTAGCAGTATCCGTGGCCAGCAGGATTGTCACTAAAGGGTCAGCATGCTGCCGGGCTCCACCTTCCCGAGCCTGGGAAGGTGCCCGACAGGGCGGATAGGTTGTTCTGCAGGTACCTGGAGAAAATGAGAAAATTTAAATGCAAGTTTCTTATCAGGAATTTCAGTCACATACGACAGGAACGATAGAACAACCTCTCAGTCACTGCGTGACAGCTCTCCAAGCTTGGAGAGCTGGTGCCCGATTGTCTGTTTTTTCCTTAAATGTGCCATGAAAGGATGGCGCAGTGGAATTATTTTTTACTTGAGAAATATAACGAAAATATAAACCTGCTCCTTTATATGCTTTTATAAATGCGTTATAATATAACCATACTGAGACGAAAAGAGGAGGTCTCCTGATGAATAGTGAAACTTTCATGCAGCTGGTGGATCATCTGCCATACGGGGTCTATATCACGAAGCCGGACAGGACGATCGTTTTCTGGAATCAGGGGGCTGAGAAGATTACCGGGTATTCCAGGGAGGAAATGATCGGGAAGAAGTGTCCCGAGACCCATATGCATCATCTGGACGATCACGGGACGCCGCTCTGTGAGACTTATTGCCCTTTGCTCACGACTTTTGAAAATGGGGATCCCCGGTCGAAGAAGGTGGTTTTCACTCATAAGGAAGGCCATCTGGTGGTGGTGAATGCCCATTTCATCCCGCTTCGCAATGAGGAGGGGAAGTTGGAACTGGTGGCGGAAACTTTTGAAATGATGCATGCCATCGACCGGGATACGCCGATCGTGAAGAATCTGTACAAGATGGCTTATCATGACAGTCTGACGGGACTTCCGAACCGGACGTACCTGGAGTCTCTCCTGAAGCTGCGCTTTTCCGAGCTGAGGAGGCTTCAGTATCCTTTCGCCCTTCTTTTTGCGGATATCGATCATTTCCATGAATTCAATGAAATCCATGGCCATATCCTGGGAGACAAAATGCTGAAGGAGTTTGCCCGTGTCATGACGCTTTACAGCCGACGGGATGATACCATTGGCCGCTGGGGCGGGGAGGAATTCATCGGGGTTTATATGATCAAGCGGCCCCGGGATATCTTTCCTATTTCCAGAAGATTTCAGGAAATAGTGAAGACCATTTCCATTCCAAAGGGAAATAATGAATTTCTTTCCGTCACTTTCTCCGTAGGCATTACGGTGGCAAAGCCGGAAGATACGCCGGAGAGCCTCATCGGCCGGGCGGATCGGTACATGCTTCAGGCCAAGGAGGCAGGACGGAACTGCGTGGTGACGGATACGTTTGAAAATTAAGTTTGGAAAAACTTTTGGGTTGATGACTTAAGTTTGAAGTTATCAGTTCGCAGTGATCAGGGAAGGCGGGCTCGCGGCAAATCATAAGCGAGCCCTTTTTTATTGGGATTGAATCACCGGAATGGAAAATGATAAGATAGCCATAAGGATAAAATTCTTCTCAATGAGATCAGGGTGTCTCAGTGATTTGGCACTTACTGTCACTATGAACTGAGAACGGTGAACTGATCACTTCTATGGAGGTCTCTATGGACGAAATAACAGAAAAGAAACTGAATCAGTTATTTGATTTCTTTCGGGAAATAGACAAGGAAAAGCTCATTACGCGGCAGACCTACCTCACCGGGGCGGTGCGGTTTGAAAACGATGCGGAACATGCCTGGCATATGGCGGTGATGACGCTCCTTCTTGCCCCCTACAGCAATGAAAAAATCGACGTGCTGAAGACGATTTCCATGCTTCTCATCCATGACCTGGTGGAAATCTATGCCGGCGATACCTACGCCTATGCGGGCGTTTCGAAAGAAGACCAGCACAAGAAGGAGGCAGAGAGCGCAGACAAACTTTTCGGCATGATTCCGGAAGAAGGAAAGCAGCTCCGGGCGCTCTGGGATGAGTTTGAAAGGGCGGACACGCCGGAGGCCCGTTTTGCCCATACCATGGACAATATCCAGCCCATGATGCTCAATGACTATACGGGAGGAAAAGCCTGGAAAGAACATGGCGTCCATCTCCATCAGATTTTAAAGCGGAATGAGCATACTGCCGAAGGGTCCGAAGTGCTTTTTGAGTATGCGAAGAAAAAGATCCTGGCGCCTCATGTGGGGAAGGAAGTACTGCCGGATTGAAAGTATTCAAAAATCAGGAGAAAAACTTTATAATCATCGTGATTCGTGATTCGTGATTCGTGGGTCGTGAATCGGGAAGATGGCGGGCATCAGAATCATGAAGCCCGCCGGTTTTATATTTTCTGACATTGATTCTGCCAGTCAGCCTCATATGTGCCCTGTAAGATAGATGAACTTACCCGCCTTCGCTGCGCTCCGGCACCCTTTCAGCACTCGAAAGGGTGGGGACCGGTTGTCTGTTTTTCCCTTATTCCTCACAGGAAATGGGAATGGGTAGTGCAGGGAAAAAATCAGGCCGCCCCTCAGCCGCACCGAACCTTCCCAGGTCTCCCGAAAGACTGCGGGCAGCCCTGTGTCTCCCGATTTAAAAGGGGAATTTCTTTTGGCAGAGTTTATTCACTGATCAGTTTCCTCAATTCCTGTTGTCTGTGTTAGAATATAGAAAAGGTATGGTTCGATATGAAGGAGTGATACCATGAATGATCAGATTCTGACGGGAGAAGGTTTGAAGGCCGCGAAGCAGACTATCGAAGTCCTGAAGGGGACTGTGGAGGCACTGCAGGTAAATCTGTCCCAGGAGAGGGATAACAATGAAGGCTTGAATCTCACGGTGGAAGCGCTCAGGGATGAGAATGATAAGCTGCGGGAGAAGGTTTTCCGGCTGGAAGCGGAGCTTCAGGAAGCTCAGAATTCGGCTCCGAAAGCAGTGTCGTCAGCAGAAAGCGGAGAGGACCCGGAGCTCCTGGATACCCTGGGCAGCAAGCTGGGCTATTATTATAGGGATTTAAAGCAGATGGATGATAAAAAGCTCACTGCCGAAGACAGTGAGACCCTGTATAACATTCTCGATTATACCTTTAAGGCGCTGAAAAAGGCGGGAGTGAAATTGGGATAGCGGTTAGCCGTTAGCCGTTAGCTGTTGTTGAATTTGGCCTGCATGTCATGATGCAGGCTGTTTTTATTGGACTGAAGGATGAATGACTTTTGTTTCGGGAATCTCGGGAGTCTCGGGAGTAACGGGAATCCCGGGAAGGATATGGTTCCCTTGCGGGAACCAATTTTATAAAGTTCGGCCTTTGGCCCTCATGATCGATTTTTACCTATTATTTTAATAAATCAAAAGGGACCGCTTTTTATCTGATGCGGCCCACCACCCCGAGATTCCCGAGAACCCCGATCACCCCGACAATCCCGATTCAAAAGTCAGACACCTTGAAGTTTTCTCATCAGAAATCAGCAGCTTTTACATCCTCATCTTCGTCGTCTGTGCGTAATAGAAGAGATACTGCTGGATGATTCCCGCTTCTTTTCCGTAGGCGGGGAAGGGATTATTTCCATCATAGCAGGTATCGATGACTCGCTGAATCCATACGTCGATGGGGGCGAGCGCTGTCCTGTGGCAGCCGAAGAGGGCTGTGCAGTCAGCCACTTTGATACCCACGCCGGGGAATTCCATGAGTTTTTCAATCAGTTCTTCATCGGGAAGATCTTTTATTTCTGTCAGCAGATGAGGATTTTTCCTGATGATATGGGCGGTTTCATAGATATAGGACGCCCTATAGCCGAGAGAGCAGTCTTTCAGGTCTTTTAAGGATAAAGAGGCAAGGGCTTGGGGCGTGGGGAAAGTATAGAGACTTTCGCAGGGGGTCTCTATTTTTTGTCCGGCTTTCCCGCAGAGCTTTTCCACAGAGCTGCGGATGGCGGGAATCGATTTCCTTTGGGAAATAATGAAGGTGATGAGCATTTCCCAGGGGTCCTGCCTGAGGATCCGGATTCCTTTGCTGTAACCGGTCGCTTTCGTGAGGAAAGAGTCTTTGGCAGGAATCTGATTTCTCAGGGAAGCGTAGTCAAAGGACAGGTCGAAATAGGGCTTCCAGACGTGATTCCAGACGTATTTTGAGCAGGAAACAGCATAGTGGATGCCTTTGACATGGGAAATATAGAGCACATGGCGGCCGGAGATGAAGCGGAATTTTCCCGGGCTTATTTCCACAGCCCGGAAGCACTGTCCGCTGTTTATCATTTTATTGAGGTCGAAATCGTCACGGATGAGTACGTTCATAATGAGTTCCTTGCGGTTATTCAAAGACAGGAGAAAGTGATCAGTTCTCAGATGGGTTAAATCATAGTGAAAATACGAATGAAATAAAAGTTTGCACGTTATGGTGGAGAAATTCTAATCACTGATCACTGAGAACTGATAACTATTTCACTACTATTTTACAATATAATCTACGAAAGTATGTTAAAATTAAATAATATAATTTTGAAAGAGGGATAGTATGAGCAAGCTTCTTCTGATCAATGATCTCCCGGGCTATGGGAAAGTGGCGCTTTCGGCGATGATGCCGGTTTTGACGCATATGGGCCATGAAATTTTCAATCTTCCCACGGCTCTGGTGTCGAATACGCTGGACTATGGACGTTTTGAAATCCTGGACACCACGAATTATATGAGAAATACCATCGGTGTGTGGAAGGCGCTGGGCTTTTCGTTTGACGGTATTTCCACAGGCTTCATCACTTCTCCCACCCAGGCTGCCATGATTGCCAATTACTGCAGGAAGGAGAGGGAGAAGGGGACGAGGATTTTCGTGGACCCCATCATGGGGGATGAGGGCCATCTGTATAACGGCCTCACGTCGAGGACCGTGGAGGGCATGAAGAAACTCATTTCCAATGCCGATTACATGGTGCCCAATTATACGGAAGCCTGCCTTTTGACGAATACCCCTTACCATTCCGAGGGCGTGAGCTGGACCGATATGAAACGGATCCTGGGGAAACTTTATATGATGAGTAATGGTTCCGTCGCCGTGACTTCGGCAAAAGTGGACGGCAGGGATGTGGTGGCCGGCTATGACACGATGCAGCGGGAATTCTTCCTCCGGACTTTTGACCTCATTCCAGTCCGCTTTCCCGGGACGGGAGATATTTTCTCCGCCATTTTCATGGGATCTGTGATGAACGGCATGGACATGATGGATTCTGTGGACAAGGCCATGGTGGACGTACGGAAAATGATCGTCATGAGCCAGGATGCGAAAGATAATTTCAGGGGAATACCGGTGGAAAAATGTCTGGAGGTGCTGGACTGATGCCAAGAAGACCAAAGATACGGATTACCTGCGTGGATAGGAAAGGTCCCTGTCCCTGCCATCGGGGCCATCGCCCCGGGGATTCCTGGGATTTTGATACGGAAAGGGGCAGGCTCTGCCCCATGGTCATGCATGTGGCTTTTCCTTATATAGATATCCTCCGCTACGGCGGGGAAATCCCTCAGCCGGGACAGGAAAAGGGGACGGCCCTCTTCTGCTGCCCTGACGTGGAGACGATCAATGTGTTTAAGATTGAGAGAATAGATAAGGACTAGGGATTGAGACATATTTCGTGGTCGTGATCCGTGGCCCGTGGTC
>DKQZ01000012.1:21781-64775 GCA_002471975.1 Dialister sp. UBA7295
GAAATTTTGATAGTATGTAATGAGCGGGGATATTTCCTCCTCTTTGAACCAGGAAAGGTGAAAATATGGAACAGATGAAGTTTATCCGGAAGCTGCCGGAGCCGATGGAAGTGAAACAGGAGATTCCGCTGAAGCCGGAATTCCGGAAACTGAAGGNNCCTTCAGTTTCCGGAATTCCGGAAACTGAAGGAAGACAGGGATCGGCAGATTGCTGATATTATGACGGGGAAGGATGACCGTTTCCTCCTCATTATCGGGCCCTGTTCGGCAGATAATGAGCCGGCAGTCCTCGATTACTGCACCCGCCTTTCCCAGGTGGCGGAAGCAGTGAAAGATAAAATTTTCATTGTGCCCCGGGTGTATACGAATAAACCGAGGACCATCGGCAAAGGCTATAAGGGCATGCTCCATCAGCCGGATCCGGAGGGGAAGGAAAATATGATGGAAGGCATCAAGGCCATCCGCCGCATGCATGTCCATGTGATTGAGGAAACCGGCTTTACCTGTGCTGAAGAAATCCTGTATCCGGAGAATCATCGCTATCTGTCCGACCTTCTTTCCTATGGCGCCATCGGGGCCCGTTCGGTGGAAGACCAGCTGCATCGCATGATTGCCAGCGGCGCGGGCATCCCGGTAGGCATGAAGAACCCGACTTCCGGAGACCTTTCGGTCATGATGAATTCCATCGAAGCGGCCCAGAGTGAGCAGGATTTCCTCTTCCATGGCTGGGAAGTCCATACCACGGGCAATCCCTATGCCCATGCCATTCTCAGGGGCTATGTGAACCATTTCGGGACGTCCATGCCGAATTACCATTATGAGAGCATCCGGAAGGTAGCGGAAATGTGTGCTGAAAGAAATGTGAAGAATCCGGCCATCGTGGTGGACTGCAATCATAACAATTCAGGGAAGAAATACCTGGAACAGATCCGCATTGCCATGGACGTCATGGCCAGCAGGAATTATTCGAAGGACATCCATCATATCGTGAAAGGTCTCATGATTGAAAGCTACATCGAAGACGGTAACCAGAAAATCGGGGAAGGGGTCTATGGCAAATCCATCAC
This sequence comes from Dialister sp. UBA7295, assembly GCA_002471975.1. GTDB lineage: Bacteria > Bacillota > Negativicutes > Veillonellales > Dialisteraceae > Dialister. The sequence continues at coordinate 22,849 of DKQZ01000012.1, forward strand.
CGATCCCTGCCTGGGCTGGCCAAAGAGCCGGGACCTCATCATGGAACTGGCGGAGAAAGTGTGATTTCGCACGACTTTCTGGCAATTCTTTTTCAATACGGAAGGTAAAAAGTGATCAGTTCATAGTTCTCAGTGATCAGTGAAGGTGGCCTGCGACATTTGAAAGCAGGCCATTTTATTATTGGTATTTCAGACATTACAAAAAGGTCCGCTTCCCTTTGGATGCGGACCCTCCTTCACTGACAACTGCGAACTGATAACTGATTACTTTTTCGTATCCCCCTCAGGGGCATTTTTTGGATGGGTATTGTATAATTAGGATAACGGAATCGCAGAAATTCATTTTTTAAAGAAAGGATGAAATCAAATGGAATTCAAGGTCAAGTATTTCAAAGATTATGTTCCCTTTCATGTGGATGACTGTCATCATCCCATCGAACTGAACCCGAAGGAATGCCCGAAAGTAGAGTCCGAGGCAGCAGAAGTTCGCCGGGCCCTGGCAAACCCCATCGGTACTCCGAGGCTTTGTGAAATCGTGAAACCGGGAGAAAAAATTGTTATCGTGGCATCGGACGTGACCCGTCCCTCCCCTTCCTGGGTCATTCTTCCCTGTGTGCTGGAAGAATTGGGAAAGGCTGGAGTGAAAGATGAAGATGTAACAGTGGTCTTTGGTCTCGGTTCCCATCGCGCCCAAACGGAAGAGGAAAAGAAGCGTCTGGCCGGCGAAGAAGTCTATTCCCGGGTGAAATGCATTGACAGCGATCCGGATAATTGTGAACACATGGGAACCTGCAAAAACGGGACCTCCGTGGATATCTTCAAGCCGGTAGCCGAAGCGGACAGAATCATCCTCACAGGCAATGTGGAATACCATTATTTTGCGGGCTATTCCGGCGGCATGAAAGCCATTATGCCCGGCGTTTCCTCCAGAGAAGCCATCCAGTCGAATCACAAGAATATGATCCGTCCCGGCGCCTATGCAGGAAATCTGGAAGGCAATCCGGTCCGGGAAGATATCGAAGAAGTCTATGATTTCCTGCCCGTCGATTTCATTGTCAATGTAGCTTTGGATGACCATAAACAAGTCGCTTTTGCAGCTGCAGGAGACAGAATCCTGGCTCATCGGGAAGCCTGCCGATTCCTGGACTCCATTTATAAGATTAAAATCGATAAGCCTGCAGATGTGGTCATCGTTTCCACCGGCGGCTATCCTAAGGATATCAATCTTTACCAGGCCCAGAAATCCATCGATAATGCAAAGCATGCAGTGAAAGAGGGAGGCATCATGGTGGTGGCTGCCTCCTGCAAAGAAGGCTATGGAAGTGATGTGTTCGGCCGCTGGATTCAGGACTACGATACCCCTGATGACAGGATCAGGGCCATTCATGAACATTTCGAGCTGGGCGGCCACAAATCGGCAGCCCTGGCACTGGTACAGAAGAAATGCGATATATACCTCGTCACTGATATGGATGATTCCCTCGTCACCAAAGCGAATATGACTCCTTTCCATGATCTTCAGACTGCAGTGGATAGAGCATTGGATAAAATGGGAAAAGATGCCAGCGTCTACGTCATTCCGATTGGCGGATCGACGCTGCCGATGGAATGAGATGACTGAAATTCCATACAGGCCGGGGGGCTTCAGGAAAAGTTCTCAGGTATCAGTTCGCAGTAATCAGAATCACGATGATTGCCGGTAAACTTTTTAGAAAAATAAAAGCTGTGAAATCACGATGGTTTCACAGCTTTTTATTTTGAATCATTTGGAAGTGAGAGCACGGTTTCTCGTCAAAGGTGAACCACTGAGAACCGATAACTATGAACTGATAACTATTTCCCAAAGTTTTCGAAGAATGAGTGAGAGAAAGTGTTTCTTCTAAACCAGTCTCTTTCTCCAGACTCCCTTGTGCCAGCGCCAGAAGAAGACGAGGCCTCTGGTGCATTCATCGGCGGCCATGGCGATCCATATGCCTGCCAGGCCCCAGTAGAGATGGACGCCCAGCAGCCAGGCGCCAAAGGTGGCTACGGACCACATAAAGATGATTCCCACTGTTACGGGAGCTCTGACATCCCCGGATGCATTGAGGGCCATAACCATGCACATATTGACAGCCCGTCCTATTTCCAGAAATATTTCTATGAAAAGGATGGTCTTCCCTAAAGCCAGTACTTCAGGGTCCGAAGTAAAAATGGAAAGGACGGAATCAGAATTGAGATAGAGGAGGGTGGCGATAGAGCCGGAAAGGACCATGGCCACGGAAATAGTGAATTTCACCCGTTTGTCTACTTCTTCATTATTTCCGGCTCCTTTGAAATAACCCACAAGAATCTGGGTCGCCATGGCCAGGGACTGGGAGTAGACATAGCTCATCATGGCAATGATGTAACAGTATACTTTTGTGGTGATGACTGCTACACCGAAAATGTTCACGAATTTCATAATTACCGTCTGGGACAGCTGGTATGAAAATGTCTCTCCTCCGGAAGGAATGCCAAGGTAGAGCAGCTTGTGAAAGGTATCTTTCGGAAAAGGTTTCAGGTAAGAGAGGGAAAGGCGGGCCGGCGTATACCTGAGGAAAAGATAAATGATAAGGAAGAACCCGGCGAATTTGGAAATATTGGTAGAAATACAGACGCCTGTGACGCCGAGCGGGGGAATGGGTCCAAGGCCGTGGATGAGTACCATATTTCCACTGATATTCATGATATTCATCACCATAGAGCAGAGCATGGTGAGTTTCAGCCGGGCAAAGCCGCGGAGAAAGGAAATAAACGCCATGTACAGGGCCTGGATAAATACGAAAAGGCCGATCCAGCGGATATAGAGGGACGCATCCGGCCGGATTTCCGGCGGGATCCCGAGAATGTCCAGAAAGAAATCATCGAAAATAAAGAGGGCAAAACTGATGATGAGGCCCAGTACCAGATTTGTGAAGAGGGCCACCGTGCAGACTTCGCTGACTTTTTTCATATCTCCCGCCCCACGATGGTGGGCGATAAGGATCGTGGCTGCCTGGGAAAGGACGGCCAGCGAAAGAATGACCAGGTTGAAAATGACATTGTCATTGCCTACGGCGGCCACACTTTCCCGGGAGTAATGGCTCAGCATGAACTGGTCCACATTGGGCACCATCATCTGCAGGGCCGTTTCTATGAAAATGGGCAGGGACATGGAAAAGACAGTCCACCTGCTCTGATATAAAGTATGAGGTTTCATGCAATACTCCTTCAGTTAAGGTTATCAGTTCGCAGTAATCAGAATTGACAAAAGGTTGAAATGACCTGTCGACATATCCAATATTGGGAAACCGGAAATCAGCCGCCTTATATGAACGGATATATATGGTACCACTATGAGGAGGAGCTTTCAATGGTATATACTTGATTTTTAAGGCTCGTTATGAAAAAAATTACAAAAGGACTTGCAAAATTTCTGTAAATAGGGCATAATAGAATGCGTCAGAAATATGGGCGATTAGCTCAGCTGGGAGAGCGTCTGCCTTACAAGCAGAATGTCAGCAGTTCGATCCTGTTATCGCCCACCATATAGAGTCAATCCGAGATCCGGGTTGACTCTTTTTCGTTGCGTTTTGACGTCAGGAGCCTGGGATGCCAAAGGCGAACTTTATGGAAATAGAACTTTTGAATCGGGGCTGTCGGGGGTATTGGGATGATCGGGAAGGTGTGCCGCTTTCGCGGCACGAATTTTATATGGGACCTGAGTATCATTCGATTTTTAACGATAGCACAACCCACCCGCCGGCTTCGCCGGCACCCTCCCAACGTTGGGAGGGCTAAAACATTTCGGCTTGAATGGTTTTAGACAATATGGTGCTGGCGGTCATTAGCCATTAACCTTTACGCCTGGTTTCCGGTCTGATTTGTAAAACGGTTTTCCCTCTGCAGTCAAACTGATAACTGATAACTATTAATATATTTTTAATAAAAAACCAGTTGCATAGACTCATAATATTTGTTATTATAATCAACGTACTCACGTACAGATTCCTGAATAGCTCAGCCGGTAGAGCGCGTGACTGTTAATCACGATGTCGCAGGTTCGAACCCTGCTTCAGGAGCCAGTGGCCTGTTCGTCAAGTGGTTAAGACACCGCCCTTTCACGGCGGGTTCGCGAGTTCGAATCTCGCACAGGTCACCATGGGCGATTAGCTCAGCTGGGAGAGCGTCTGCCTTACAAGCAGAATGTCAGCAGTTCGATCCTGTTATCGCCCACCAGAAGAAAAGCCAATCCGAAGATTCGGGTTGGCTTTTTTCGTTGCGCTTTTTGTGGTCAAGAGCCAGGGACGCAAAGGGCGGACTTTATGGAAATAAAACTTTTGAATCGGGAATGTCGGGGGTATCGGGATTCTCGGGACTTTCGGGGAGGTGTGCCGCTTTCGCGGCACGAATTTTATATTTGATTTTGTCGATCTCGCCGCTTACCTGCAGAACAACCTGCCTGGAGCTGTTCAATCATTACACAATATGTTGAACTGCCGGGAATTAAAAAAGTTATCAGTTCATAGTTATCAATGAAGGAGGCCCGCATCAATTTAAATGGCGGGCCATTTTTAACCATAATTCTCATTGAAAATGGTTAAACTTTATATAAAAAGGCTGTCTCTGCTGTGTAAGGGCCCACCCAAACTGCGAACTGATCACTTTATAAATATAGTTTTCAGAACATAAAAACCGTCCCGAGGTTCTCGGGACGGTTTTTGTGAAGTCAGATGAAGTTTATTTCTTCACTTCTCCTCCTTCTACGACGAGGCTTTCCGGATCCACTGCGCTGCCGTATACGGGAGCCAGGGTTTCCTGATAGTCTTTGTGGAAGAAGTTTTCTTTGCCCAGTTTTTTGATTTCATCGTTGATGTAGTTCAGGAGTTCTTTATTTCCTTTCTGAACGGCCGGAGCGATGGTATCGAGGTCACCCAGGGACGGGATGCCTACTTTGAAGCCCGGGTTCTGCATAGCCCATGCGAGGACTTCGGTGTTATCGGTGGAGAAGGCATCGCCTCTCTTGTCGAGGAGGGCATTGTAGGTTTCGGTGTACTGATCGAATTTCAGAAGTTTCACTTCCGGATGTTTCTTTGTGAAATAGGTTTCAGCGGTGGTGCCTTTGGCGACAATCAGGGTCTTGCCTTTGAGCTGATCCACAGAGGTGATATTGTCTTTTTCAGGAGATACGACGCCGAGAGCCACTTTCATGTAAGGCAGGGCGAAGTCGACCTGTTCCGCTCTTTCTTTGGTGACGGTGAAGTTGGCAAGGACGATATCCACTTTGCCGGTTTTTGCGTATTCCACGCGGTTGGCCGGCTCCAGGGATACGTATTCCGGCTTTACGCCCAGGTCTTTGGCCAGACGTTCTGCGAAGTATACATCATAGCCCTGATACTTGCCTTCTTTATCCACATAGCCGAAGGGAGCTTTATCGGAGAATACGCCGATGATGAGTTTTCCGCTCTTTTTGATTTCATCCAGGGAGCGGAAGCTGCCTTTCTGGGCAGAAGATGCGCCGGGAGCGGGCTTGGCTTCCTGATTTTTGCTGCCGCAGCCTGCGGTAAAGGCTAAAGTGAATACGGCAGTGACTGCTAAAATGGCATAAATGATTTTTTTCAGAATTGACATAGGTTTACCTCTTTTCATGAATCAGGCAGGGCTCTATATTTCCTTTGGAAGGAGAGGAGATGCCTTTGAAATAGTTTCCGTTTCTGGGTTTTACTGCCGGAGCGGAAATGGCAGGATTGCAACAGGGACAATCGGGGTCGGACATCTATTTCTCACCTTCCTTCAAATCGTCAAACCGGAAGGAATCCAGGAATTTCCTGGTTCTTTCTTTCTGTGGATGATCAAATATTTCCTCCGGGGTTCCTTCTTCTTCGATGAAACCCTGGTCGAAAAACAGGATCCTGTCGGCCACGGCTTTGGCAAAGGCCATTTCGTGGGTGACGATGAGCATGGTCATTCCTTCTCTGGCAAGTTCTATGATGACGTCCAGGACTTCCCGGACCATTTCGGGGTCCAGAGATGCGGTGACTTCATCAAACATCATGATTTCGGGCTTCATGATGAGGGCCCGGATCATGGCGATGCGCTGTTTCTGTCCGCCCGAGAGCTCCCTGGGCCAGGCTTTTTCTTTGTCTGAAAGTCCTACCCGGGCCAGCATTTTCCTTGCTGCCTGGAGGACTTCTTCTTTATTCCTGTGCTGCACCTGGATGGGGGCAAGGGTGATATTGTCAATGACGTTCAGATGATTGAAAAGGTCATAGCTCTGGAAAACCATGCCGATTTTCTGGCAGATTTCACTTCTGGAAACCTGGCCATCGGAAATGACTTTGCCATCCATGGTGACGGAGCCGCCGCTTAAGGGCTCCAGGCCGTTGATACATCGGAGAAAGGTGGATTTCCCGCAGCCCGAGGGGCCGATGATGACGATGACTTCACTTTTATGGACGTCAAGGGAAATATCTTTCAGTATTTCATGGGGGCCGAAGGCTTTTTTCAGATGTTCGATATGAAGGAGAGATTCACTCATACTATTCATTCCATTTCTTTTCTAAATACTGGGCCGCTTTCGACAGGGGATAGCAGGCGATGAAGTAAAGGAAGAAGATGGTCCCGTAAATCCACAGGGGCGCATCGGGAACGGTATAGCGGTTAGCCTCGATAATCTGCTGGCCGATTTTCAGCATTTCCACTACCCCGATCATGACGATGAGGGAAGTGGTCTTGATGATTCGGGTGAAAAGGTTGATAGCCGGCGGAATCAGGCGGCGCAGGGACTGGGGAATAATGATGAACCGGTACATCTGCCATCGAGAAAGGCCCAGGGCTTCGGCGCTTTCATACTGGCTTTTCGGGATGGAAATCAATGCCCCGCGGACGAGATCGCCCATTTCGGCAGCTCCCCAGAGGATGAAGACTGCCACGGCCACTTTGAATCCTGAAATATCGATACCCAGAGCTTTCGTGACGCCAAAGTAACCGATAAAGAGGAGGACCAGCTGGGGCATGACCCGGATGAATTCCAGATAAATTCTGGAAATAATGCGGGCCGGCCAGTTTTTCATGGCCATGATGAGGCCTGTGAAAAGTCCTAAAATGATAGATCCCGCCACGGTCAGGAGAGATACTTCCACCGTGATCCACAGGCCTCCCAATAGCCGGATACCGTTGGATCCATCAAAGAGCACTCGAATTCCCAAATCTTCCATAGCGAAGCTTCCTTTCCAGAATGCTGGCCCCAATGGAGATGGGGAGCAGGATAATGAGGTACGCAATGACGAGCATCCAGAGGGTTTCATCGGTTTTGTAATAAAGTCCGATCAGATCCTTGGCGACGTACATGAGGTCCGGCACGGCGCACACCGAGAAGACCGACGTTTCCTTGATGAGGAAAAGCACGTTGGCGCAAAGGGGCGGGATGGATACGGTGAAGGTCTGGGGGATGATGATGAACCGCATGATCTGAACTTTCGTGAGTCCCAGGGCTTCGGCCGACTCCGTCTGGGAGAAGGGAATCGATTCCAGTCCGCTCCGGAAGGCTTCGGCCATGTAGGAAGTCCCCAGGAAGGCAAGTCCGATGGTGGCACAAACTTCTCCGGAAATGTGGATTCCCAGCTTCGGAAGGCCGAAGTAGAGGAAAAAGAGCTGGACCAGAAGGGGCGTATTTCTTGAAAGTTCAATATAAGCGCCGCATATTCCCGTGAGTATGGGAATCTTATGGTATCGTATGATGCTCATGGCCAGGCCCAGCACCAGGGATATGGCGATTCCCATGAGGCCTATATAAAGGGTAATGCCTGCAGCCTCCACAAAGAGGGGGGCATACTGAATCATGTAGTCAAAGTCCAAGATATCCTCCGGAATAAAAAAATCCCGGAAGCGTGCGCTTCCGGGATGGAATTCTTCTGGTGACTTTACACCGTTCGATGAATTTCCTTACAAAGCCTTCCATGAGACTTTGATTCAGAGGCACACGCAAAATAGCTATGGCAGCAGCAGCAAGCCATAGGACAGCAGCAACAAATTGCGTATGCTTCAAAGCTCATGAAGAAGTCTCCTTTCATCTCATTCAGATTTTCCTCATCATAGCATGATGAATCTGCACTGTCAAGACTGATTTTGTAATCGATTGTAAACAGGAAAGGGAAAGTATGATTTGAAAGAATAAAAAACAAAGGGATTTATCGAAGATAATCATGATTGAGATTTGCGCCATTGTTATCCGCAAAGAGGAAGGAATGAAAGGAAGCCCTGCCGGTGTCTTCCGTTCCGGGGGTATGCTTGACAGGGAAATGTTAACGTGCTATATTATTTAAGCTTGATGCAATGAAGAAAGAGAGTAGGTCTCCCGAAAAATCAGCGAGCCCGGAGAGTGAAAGCGGGCAGGGATGCTGAAGTGCATTTCCGAGCATGGAAGGCGGAATGAAGTATGCCTTCCCGGGACTTCCCGATACAGAAGAAAGTTTCAAAAGAAACTGTGGAGGCAGGACCGGCGACGGTTTTGCGAATCCGGGTGGAATCACGAGTCTCTCGTCCCGTTGGGGCGGGATTTTTTTATTTTGGAAATAGAATCTCCCGGTGAATCTATTTCTTTACAGGAGGTTTTCATGAACGAAAATGGGGAAGTCCGGGCTGCTGCCAAGAAGGCCATGGACGCAAACAAAAAGAGCCGGCAGGGGAGACAGTTCATGCTGTGGATCCTGGCTCTGGTCATTGGTGCCGTTCTGGGATGGCTCGGCATCAAACCGCTCAATGATTTATTTACTTTTATTGCTACCGTATTTACGAGACTTTTCCAGTTCATCGCCGTGCCGACGATTGCTTTGGCTGTCATTACGACTCTGGCCCAGCTCGGGGCCAAAAAGGAAACGGGCCGCATTTTTGCTCATGCCGTGACTTACACACTTTTGACTACCATCTGTGCGGCAGCCATCGGCCTTGCCATGTATCTCTGGGTGGCTCCGGGAAATCTTCCGGCCGATATCGTAGGTGCCGGGGCTTCCAATGTGCCAAAGAATCTGGGTCATCTCTCCTATTATGACCATATCCTTTCCGTCATTCCGAACAATCTCCTCCAACCCTTCCTGTCCGGAAACGTTCTGGCCGTCATGCTGATTGCCGCTTCTTTCGGCCTGGGCCTTGCCTTTATGCCGAAGACGGAAAACAGGGAAGTCCTCATGAAGGGAATCCTTGGCTTCCAGGAACTCCTTTTCACCCTGATTCGCGCCCTCCTCTTTGTACTCCCTGTGGGGATCCTTGCCTTTTCTGCCCAGCTTTCCGCCCAGATTGAAGCAGGCGTCATCGTAGGAGCTCTGGGGAAATATACCCTGGTCATTATGGCCAGCAACTGCATTCAGTTCTTCATCGTGCTTCCGATTTTCCTCGTATTCCGCGGGCTGAATCCTCTGGACGTATTCCGCAAAATGTCCCCGGCCATTGCCGTAGCCCTTTTCACCAAGAGCTCTGCCGGAACTCTTCCGGTCACCCTGGCATCGGCCGAACACAATATGAAGGCCAATCCTTCCGTGTCCCGCTTTGTCCTTCCAATCTGTACGACCATCAATATGAATGGCTGCGCTGCATTTATTCTCGTCACCTCTCTTTTCCTTATGCAGAATGCAGGATTTGAACTATCCATGACCACCATGATCACCTGGCTTTTCGTGGCCGTCCTCGCAGCTGTAGGAAATGCGGGAGTCCCCATGGGCTGCTATTTCCTGACTCTGTCCCTTATGAGCGGTATCGGGGCCCCCATTGGCATCATGGGTGTCATTCTTCCGATTTATACGATTATCGATATGATTGAAACCGCTGAAAACGTTTGGTCCGACTCCTGCGTATGCGCCATGACCGATCATGACCTGAAGGGAAAAATCGATGACCCCGGAGTGCAGGGAGAAGCGGCGTGAGAAATAGTGAAAAGTGATAAGTGGTAAGTGGTAAGTGATAAGTGTTGGTGGCGCCTTAAAATCATAGAGGCGCCATTTTTATATTTCCGGAAATGATTTTACCTTCACCGAGAACTGCGAACTGAAAACTGATAACTAAAAAGCACCGATTGCTTTCCAGTCGGTGCTTTTGATTTGTACTTTTATTATTACAGTTCCACTGCCTTGCGGAGGGCCAGGAGATTTTCTTCCGGCGCTTTCGGATTGACTACGCAGCCCGGGCCCAGGATGAGACCTTTGCCTTCGACCTGATCAATGGCATCTTTGACGTGAGCCGTGATTTCTTCCGGTGTACCGTTCAGGATAATATCATCATACTGAAGGACTCCGTCCACAAAGTAGGGGGCAGACTTGATGCCGGCCAGGAGGCATTTGTCCGTGAGCTCCCGGGCTTCTTTCAGGCTCGGCCAGGTATGGCGGTCATGCCAGTTGATACAGTTGATGGGATATTCGGCGATTTCATTGAAATACACGTCATTGCCATGGATGTGGGCCGGATTGAACCAGGTTTTCTTCACGTAGGAATTGATGACCTGGAGATCATAAAATTCGCCGAATTCTTCAAATTCCTTCAGGTTCATTACGTTTCTTGATGCATTCTGGGTGGCAAAGAAGAATCCGTCCACGCCGGCATCGATATTGTAATGAACGAAATCAATGGTGGTCGCCGTAATGGCAGCCAGGGCATGATGGACGGCTTCCGGGAAATTGATCATATCCGTGAGGAGACGGTCGCCGGCCATCTTTTTCAGGGTGGAGAAAGGACTGAAAATGGTCTGGATAATGGGGGTGCCCGGAGTTCTGCGCTTTGAAAGTTCCCGCGCGAATTCGATCTGTTTGCCATAGGTCCCCATGATGGCGGGAATGGCTTTGAGGGTATCATAGTCAGCGGGAGCCTGAATGGCGAACCTCTTCACAATCGGTTCCTTATAGGGATCGCAGTAAATGGTCACCTGGTTGCCAAAGTCCTGGGTACTGTACAGACCGAAGGGCATCATTTTGATATAGTCGAAATCATATTTTTCGGTAAGTTCCACTTCTGCTTCTGCCAGGGAAATGGGGTCCTGGTCAAATTCGGAAAGGTGCATCCATGCCGCTACCGGTACATGGTCTACTTCTTTACCTTCCAAAGCAGCTCTCACGCGTTCCTCTCTAGTCATAGTACGTCTCCTTTCGAAAATGAATTCGTATGATTTATTATAGCATACCTGTGTAAAGGGAATTAAAACTTTTGATGAAAGCAGGGAATAAAAGCTTTTGAATCGGGAGTGTCGTGGGTGCCGGGGTTGTCAGGAAAGTGTGCGCTCTGCGGGCGCAGTTATTGTATAGGGATTCAGCTTTCAAATGGTCAGGGCGGCTGAGGGGCGAAGGAATGGGATTTCATGAAGATCGAAAACTGAAAACTGATTGCCGGCGGCTAACGGCTGGCAGCTAACGGCTAACAACTAGCGGCTCTTCTTCCTTGCCCCAGGGTCTTCTACAGTAGATATGCTTTTCTTAAAAAGGTATAATATTTCCATACAGTGAAGGTGATTATGGAATGAATCTATATAAAGGCTGCCGGTGGATGGCGGCGCTCGTGGGATGTCTGTCCCTGCTCATGGGGTTCTGTGAATTTTATACATATCGCATCGGCTGGCATCCCGGGTCTACTCCCTGGAACCGGGAGGCACTGCTGCATGGTTCGGATGTGCCTTTTATCATGGCTTTCGGGGCTGTGACCTTTGTATGCCTGTCTATTCTTTTAAAAATGCTGGGACCGGTGCCGGTGCTTTCTGAAAAGCCGGGGCCTGACGGGAAGCCCACGGATGCGCCTTTTGCGTTTATCGTCTTTTTCCTGCTTCTCTGCTGGATGCCTTTTTTCCTCGTCTTTTATCCGGGAACGGGAATGAATGATACCACCGATATCATGCGGACCGGCATCTGGGCCACGGGGCAGCATACTTTTATTTACTGCATGTATATTTATGGCCTCACCCAGGCGTCGGATTTCCTTTTCCATACGACTTCCTATGGCATCGCGGCGGCGTCTCTCATCCAGATGGTTCTCTTTGCCCTGGGCATTGCCTACTGCCTTTCCTGGCTCTACCGCAGGACGGGACGGATGTGGATTTCCATGATCCTTTCGCTCTATTACGGCCTTCTGCCCATGATCTGCAATATGTCTTTTTCCAATGTGAAAGACGTGCTCTTTTCAGTCACCATTCTCCTCTGGGTGCCCCTCATTACGTCATTCGTGTCAGGATACAAGGAAAATGCCTGGCTGGGAAACCGGAGACTTTTCATCCTGGCCGGTCTTGGCATGATGCTCCTGAGAAATAACGGGATTTTCGTATTTCTTGTGATGGTGCTCATTCTTTTATTTCTCATGAAGAGCATCCGCATGAATCTTCTTTTCACTTCAATCCTCATGATCGCCCTGGCCATTACGCCGGATGTGGCGATCAAACAGATCCTGAACCTGCCCCAGCTTTTCCAGGAAAGGGTGGGGATTCCGCTCCAGCAGTTTTCAAGGGCCGTGGCCCTGGGGGCGCCTTTGACGAAAGAAGAGCAGGAGTATGCCATCCGCATGATGGTGCCGGGGATGATTGAAAAATGGTATGACCCGTTCACGGTGGACCTTATCAAGTGGAACAGCAATTTCAATTTCCAATTCTTCAACAGCCATCCCGATGATTTCTGGAAAAACTGGAAATCCCTGGGCAGAAGAAATAAAGATATTTACGCCGATGCCTGGCTCTACGCCACTTATGGCTTCTGGGCCTTTCCTGCACCGGATGAAATGACCCAGTCCCGGTTTACCTGGGCTTTCACGGAGGAGGACCTGCGAAATGGCCTTTCCCCGGACCATAACAATGGCTATCAGACAGGCACCATTCATCCTTTCTTTGGGAAAGAAATACAGGAGAAGCTGGGACGGTACCTCTGGAAATACAGCCGCTATCCCGGGGCAGGGACCTGCCTCTGGCTCACGCTTTCCCTGGGACTTCTGCTTTTTTACCGGAAGCAGTACACAAGGTTTCTGGTGCTCCTGCCGTCCTGTCTTCTCTGGGGGACTCTGATCCTTGCTGCTCCGGCGGCATTTGTTTATCGATATGTATATTTCTTCCCCTTATGCATGCCTTTCTTCATCCTGCTTCCCTTCCTGCCCAACGGTAGGTATGGCGAGACAAAATGGGCGGAAACGATGTTTCTGCAGAAGAAAGAAGAGGAAAAATTAGGAAATATTTCCAGAGCCGGTGACGGCTATACGCACTGGAAGGACTAAGAGGAGAGATTATGAAGGTTTTCAGGTGGGATAAGGTCACGAAAGGGGCCATGGCTTTCAGCCTGCCCCTGGCTTTTGCCCTGTGGTATACCCTGCAGATTGGCATCCTTGGCAAGGCCGTGGGCCAGGAGGGAGGGCGGTTTTTATCCGCTCATGACCCTTTGGGGATCCTGGGCTGTTGGGTCTATTTCACCTGCCTTGTCACCGTAGTATTGAGGATGGTTCTTGACCGTCGGCTGACTCCTGCGCCCGAGGCGGGAAGGAAACTGTTTTTTCCTGCCTTTCTGGTGACGGCTATCTGGCAGCTGCCCTTCCTTCTGGCTTTTTATCCCGCGCCGGGCATGAACGATACGGCTTTCATGATGGACAATCCCCTCTGGGCCATCGTACAGTTTCCCTGGTTCTATTCCCTGATCTATGGATATGGCACGGAGCTGGGCAGGTATCTTTTCGGAACGGGAGAGCCGGTCATTTTTACGCTGGCTCTGCTGCAGCTTCTGGTTTATTCCTTTGGCCTCACCTGGATTGCCTTTTGGGTGAAGGAAAAGTTTGGGAAAAAGCCGGGTTTTCTCCTCTGGGCTTATTTTACTTTTTTCCCCATGATTGGAAATTACGGCATCGCCGCCGTGCGGGACGGCATATTTTCCCTGTCCCTTGTGGTCTGCATGGTCCTTCTTATGGATGAGAAAGATTGGACCAATAAGAAATATGGCTGTCTTGCCCTGTCTTTCCTGGGCATGGCCCTTTTCAGGAGCAATGGGCTCATGATTGCCCTTGCCGCATCTCTTGCGCTGGGCTATAGGTGGAGAAACTGGAAAAAACCGCTCATGGTTTTTCTCCTCTGTGCCCTGATTTCCATGGTTCCCGGGAGGGCCATCCTTTCGTACCACGACTGGGAGCCCCAGTTTCAGGAATCCATGGCTATTCCCATCCAGCAGCTGGGGAGGGTACTCGTCATGGACGGTTACCGGAGTGATGAGACGAAGGAACTTATGAATGAACTCCTTCCTGATGAGAAATGGAAAAACAGTTATTATGCGGAAACCGTGGATTTCGTGAAATGGCATGATGACTTCCGCCGGAACGTACTGAACCGGGAAAAGAAAAAGTTTCTTGCCTGCTGGCTGGATACGGGTCTCCACAATCCGGGCATCTATCTGGAAGGATGGATGACGGAGACTTTTGCCCTGTGGAATCTGGCATACAGCGCGCCGGACGTGCAGTCCCGTTTCGGCTGGGCCCTTTCTGATGAAAATATGAAGAATATGAAATCTATCAATAATGATGAAATGGCCGTGGGCGATTTCCCCATGCCCATGAAAGTAAAATCTTTCCTGGCCACCCTGCAGTGGGAGGGAAGCCATTTCATCGGCCCGGGACTCTGCCTGTGGCTGACCTTTTTCTTCTGCATCGTATTTTATATTAGAAACAATAAAAGATACATCCTGGCGGCCATTCCTCTTTTCGCCAATACGGCTACCCTTCTGGTCTCGACCCCGGCATCGGCCGTGTTCCGCTATTCTTTTGCCTATGTGCTGGGGCTGCCTGTTCTTCTCATCTATTTCCTCTATAAAGAAAAATAATGGAGGTGCTTCATGGATCCCATCAATAATGTTTCCCAGCAGGAAGCCATTCATGCCAAAGGTCCCACCCTTGTTATCGCCGGCCCCGGCACGGGCAAGACCTTTACCATCATTCAGCGGGTGCTCCATCTCATACGGGATGAAAAGGTAAAGCCTGAGGAAATCATGATCGTCACCTATACGGTGAAAGCATCGAAGGAGCTCATCACGCGGCTCACCAATGAGCTTTCCCGGCAGGGCATCGAAGTGAACCTTCATGAAATGTATATTGGCACTTTTCATCATATCTGCCGGCGGCTTCTGAAGGAATTCCGGGAATACACGAGACTGGAGAGAAATTACATCGAGACGGACCAGTTCGAGCAGCAGTACCTGGTTTATGAGCATCTGGATGAATTTGAAAGCATTGACCATTTCGAGGACGTAGTGCCATCATCCTGGATCAAAATGTCCACGGGCGAGGAAATACGGATTTCTCCCTGGCGCCGGTGCCGCAGGATCTGTGAATACGTAAACCGTCTTTCCGAGGAACTCATGAATCCGGAAGAACTGCTTCAGAGCGGAGAAATCAAAGAGCAGGTCCTTGGCCGGATGATGATGAAGTACGACAAACTGGCAAAGACGAAGAATTTCCTCGACTTCACCAGGCTGCAGACCGAGGCTTACTATATTCTGTCGGAAAAGAAAAACGTCCTTCGAAGGGTGCGGGACCGGGTACGGTACATCCTGGTAGATGAATACCAGGATACCAATTATATCCAGGAAAAACTGGTACAGCTTCTCTCGGGAGACGACGGGGAAATTTTCGTGGTGGGAGATGATGACCAGAGCATTTATCGTTTCCGCGGAGCCACGGTGAAGAATATCCTTCTTTTCCAGCGTCACTACGGAGCCATCTGCCATGTGATCAAGCTGAATACGAATTACCGCTCCAATCAGGGGATTGTGGAATTCTGCATGAAATGGATGGCTCTCCCCCGGTGGTTCAACTGGGAAAGAAATGGCACCCTCTATCGCTACCAGAAGGGAAGGGTCCATTCCGCCGAAGGCCCAGTGGAAAGCCCGTCGGTTGTCCGCATTACGGCAGAAAACAATGAGCCCAATTTCCAGAAAAAAGTTTGCGATTTCATCGAAAAACTGAAAGAGGAAGGCTGCATCACCGACTACAATCAGGTAGCCATCCTCTTTGATTCGGTGAAAGGAGATATTTCCACCCGTCTCCAGTACGCCCTGCAGCACAGGGGCATTCCCGTCTATGCGCCCCGGTCCGGTCATTTCTTTGAGCGGAAAGAAGTGGCCTGGTTCTTCGGCTCCCTGCTCTATCTGTTTCCGAAAATCATGGACAGGATGAAACGGACCCATGTGCTGTCGGAAACGGAAAATATAGAGGAAAAGTACCTGACCTTCCTTTCCATGACGAAAGTCATGCTGGATGGAAATCGGGAGCTGAAAGAATGGCTGGAAAAGACAGGGAAGGAAATAGAAAAATCAAAACAGCTCCCCTCCGGCCTTCTGTCCCTGGCTTATGACATCCTCTGCCACAAGCCCTTTACGGATATTCTGGATGCGGCAGCAGAAGGGGAGTCAAGGGAGGCAAGAAATCTTTCCGCCATCACGAGGCTCATCAGCCGGTATGATTGCTTCATTGAAGAAAATCATGGCTATGGCCGGGAAACGGTGGAGGATATGTTTCAGTTCTTCGCAAGATACCTGCGCCTCTGGTTTGAAAACGGGGTGGGAGAGTACGAGGATGAGGAAGCCTATGCGCCCTCGGGTCAGGTCTCTTTCCTCAATATCCATCAGTCCAAGGGCCTTGAATACCCCGTAGTCATCAGCGCCTCCCTTCAGGAATACCCGCGGGGAGAAGACAGCCTCATTTCCGACGTGGTGACCCATATCACGGGCCGGTCTTCCTATGAGCCGAAGAAGGACATCAAAGATTTTGATTTCCGGAGGAAATATTACACCGCCTTCTCCAGGGCGGAAACGCTTCTTGTTCTTGCCTGCAATAAAAAGCCCGGTAAAGTGCCGTCAAGAGAATTCATGGGGCCCCTTGAAAGCCTTCCCGAATGGGACGACCCTTCCGTGGATTTCACAAAACTTCATTTCCAGCCCGTGGAGCGGACCCATTTCAAACCCCGCTTTTCCTTCACCTCCCAGGTAGCCCTCTACGAAGACTGCCCGAGGAAATATAAATTCACGAAAGTGTACCGCTTTGCGCCCATTCTGGGGAAAGGCCTCCTGTACGGAACCCTTGTCCATGAGACCATTGAGGATATTCACCGGGCGGCTCTCCGGGGCGAGACGGATGCCCTGACGCCGGCCAATATTTACGCCTGGATGATGGCTGATTACCAGGGCCTTGCCAAGGCGGAAAACACCTGGCTTCCCCGGGCGGAGCTGGATCAGGCTTTTCAGGAAATCCTTGGCTATGTATCCTTCCGGCGGGGCGACTGGTCCATGATCCGGGAAGCGGAATATCCCCTGGAACTGGTGAAAGAAGATTACATCATGGACGGTACCATCGACCTTCTTCAGGAACAGGATGGTTCCGTGGATGTCATCGACTTCAAGACGGGAGCCAAACCTTCCCCGGAGAGCCGACTCATGAAACGCTACACAAGCCAGCTCCAGATCTATGCCTATCTTGTGGAACAGAAAATGGGAAAACCCGTAGGAAATCTTCTTCTCTATTTCACGGGAGATGAAGAAAATCCTCTCTATCCGGTGCCGGGCAATGATTTCGAAGTGGAAAAGCGGATCAAAGCTTTCGATGAGACCGCCGGGCATATCCTTTCCGAAGACTTCAACCACCGGGCAGAAAGAAAAGGAAAAGAAATGCCAGAGCCCTGCCGTCACTGTGAATGGAGGAAGTACTGCTGGAAAGAGGAGTAAAAAGTAGGAAAGCTTGATGAAAGCGGAACATGAAGTACGCTATTTGGTTATTTTCCTATTGACAAGGTAATTATCAAAGATTATTATAATTAATAAGTTAAAGCTGCAAAGAGGCATCGGGTCATCGATGCCTCTTTGTGTTTTTGGACAATGAAGGCCGCAGGAAAATCCTGCGGCTTTTCTTGTCTGAAGGGGGGAATTTAATGAAGACAGTAGATTTGAACAGTGATCTGGGGGAAAGCTTTGGCGCCTATACCATCGGCTGCGACAGCGAAGTGCTGAAATTTATTTCTTCCGCCAATATCGCCTGCGGATTCCATGCGGGGGATCCGAAGGTGATGCTGAAGACTGTCAAAACAGCCCTTGCCTGCGGTACGGCTTTAGGTGCCCATCCGGGACTGCCGGACCTGGTCGGTTTTGGCCGAAGAAAAATGGCCATTACTCCTGAAGAGGCCTACACCATGATGGTTTACCAGGTGGGGGCGCTGATTGCCATGGCAAAGACCCAGGGGGCAAAGCTGCAGCATGTCAAGCCCCATGGAGCTCTTTACAATATGGCAGCCAAAGACGCTTCTCTTTCAGAAGCCATTGCTTCCGCAATCCATGATGTAGACCCGTCACTTGTACTCTATGGCCTGGCGGGCAGCGAAATCATCAAAGCCGGTGAAAAGGCAGGACTCAAGACGGCCAGCGAAGTCTTCGCAGACCGGACTTACCAGCCCGATGGCAGCCTCACGCCGAGAAGTCAGCCGGGAGCTGTCATTACGGATGAAGAAAAATCTCTCGCCCAGGTGCTGTCCATGGTGAAAGACGGAAAAGTCACCTGTGCCGACGGGACTGTAATTGACGTGAAAGCGGAAACGATCTGTGTACATGGCGACGGGGTCAAGGCGCTGGCGTTTACACAGAAAATCAGGGAAACCCTGGAAGCCGAGGGCATCGGCATCAGGAATTTCCTGTAGTCCTATTTCTATTATCCCTGAGTAAAGAAAATTAGGGGAGGGGAACATTATGAACGAAGAACAGAGAAAAGCGCAGTGGAAAGTCCTATTGGGGGCAGCTTTCCTGATGGCCACATCATCCATCGGGCCGGGGTTCCTGACCCAGACCACCGTATTTACCCAGAAACTGGGAGCGAGCTTCGGATTTGTCATTCTACTTACCATTATTCTTGATATCATTGCACAGATGAACGTATGGCGCATCATCGGTATCTCCGGCAAGCGGGGCCAGGATATCGCCAATGCCGTACTTCCTGGACTTGGCTATTTCGTGGCACTCCTCATTGTAGCAGGAGGTCTGGCATTCAATATCGGCAACGTAGCCGGTGCAGGACTTGGCCTGAATGTGCTCTTTGGAATTGATGTAAAAATAGGGGCTGTCATATCAGCAGTCATTGCAGTCATCGTATTTACGGTGAAAGAAGCTGGAAAGGCCATGGATAAATTGACCACTTGTGCCGGGGCTGTCATGATTCTCCTGACTCTCTATGTGGCCATTACTTCCCAGCCTCCTGTCGGGGAAGCCATTGTGAGAAGCGTAAGCCCGGAATCCATTGATTTCATGGCTATCATTACCATTGTCGGCGGCACCGTAGGGGGATATATCACATTCTCCGGCGGCCACAGACTCATTGATGCGGGTATTACGGGTGAAGAAAATATCGGCCAGATCACAAAGAGCTCTGTCACCGGTATTCTTGTCACCGGCGTGATGCGTGTCCTCCTTTTCCTGGCAGCTTTGGGTGTCGTAGCTGCAGGACTTACTTTAGATGCAAAAAATCCTCCGGCCTCCGTATTCCAGCTGGCTGCAGGGGTTGTGGGTTACAAACTTTTCGGTATTGTCCTCTGGGCAGCCGGCATTACTTCCGTTATCGGCGCAGCTTACACTTCCGTTTCTTTCCTCCGCTCTTTCAGCAAAACCATTGATGTGAACTACCAGAAAGTCATTATCGCTTTCATTGTATTCTCCACCCTGGTCTTTGCAGTGATTGGCCGTCCGGTAGCAGTCCTTATCATCGTAGGAACTCTCAATGGCCTGATCCTTCCGATTACCCTGGGAGTTATCCTTATGGCTGCCTACAATAAAAAAGTCGTGGGCGATTACCATCACCCCCTGTGGATGACTGGCCTTGGCGCTGTCGTTGTCATCATGACTGCTTACATGGGCATTATGACTGTCATCAATAACCTGCCGAAAATCATCGCTGCTCTGTAAGGCGATTTGCGAAAGTTGAGGCTTGTATGGAATATACATTACAGAATGTAGGCGAAGCTGCGGTGCTTGTCATCTTTGGAAATACGATCAGCGCGGACATCCAGAGAAAAATACAGGCATTACAGGAATACACGGAAGCCCATCCTTTCAAAGGTTTTATGGAATGCGTGGCTTCCTATACGGGGCTCACGGTGTACTACGATCCCTGGGTCGTTTTCAATGAAAATCAGGAAAAACGGCCCGGCGAGACGGTGCGGGAGCTGGTAGAGTCCTATATCAAAGCAGCTGATTTCAATTCTTTTCATGAACCAAGACATATCGAAATCCCCGTATGCTATGGCGGCAGCTATGGCCCGGACCTTTCCTTTGTGGCCGGGTATCATCACATGACGGAAGAGGAAGTGGTGGAAATCCATTCGGCTACGGAGTACCTGGTCTACATGATTGGTTTCTGTCCCGGTTTCCCCTACATGGGAGGTATGGATAAGCGGATTGCCACGCCAAGGCGTGCGAGTCCCCGGCTTCTTATTCCTGCGGGAAGCATAGGAATCGCCGGTGAACAGACAGGAGGGTATCCGATTGCCACGCCGGGAGGCTGGCAGCTCATCGGCCGCACACCGGTAGATATGTTCCGTCCGGGCAATGCGGAAGAACCGACACTTCTCCGCGCCGGGGACCGGGTCCGGTTCAAACCCATCAGTGAAAAGCAGTATATGGAAATACGGGGTGATCAGCCATGATGCATGCAATGAGCCACAGTCTGGTCACTACCATTCAGGATCTGGGCCGGATAGGCTATCAGAAATTCGGGGTCAATGTATCAGGGGCCATGGATCCCTGGGCTCTCCGGGCAGCCAACCTTCTGGTGGGAAATCCGGAAAATACGGGAGCTGTGGAAATCACGGTGATTGGTCCGGATGTGACTTTTGAAGAAGATACGCTTCTTGCCATTACGGGGGCCAATTTATCTCCTACAGTCAACGGAGTCCCGGTGCCCATGTACCGGCCGGTCGCGTTGAAAGCAGGTACAGTTCTTTCCTTTGGACGTCCTCAGCTTGGAGTCCGTGCGTATCTTGCCATTTCCGGAGGATTTGATGTACCGAAGGTCATGGGAAGCCAGAGTACCTATCCGAGAGCAGGTATCGGAGGCTTTGAAGGCCGTCCGATTCGTTCCGGCGATACGGTGCCTACGGGGAAACCGACGGAACTGGGAGAAAAACTTCTAAAGAAACTGCTGACAAAAGACAAGCCGGTGGCCTGGACTGACTGGTTTGCGGGCCGTCTCTATATGTATGAAAGCGCATTGAAGGAACCCATCCGCTATACGGAAGGTCTCCAGTACCGGCTTTTTACGGAACGGAGTAAACAGCTTCTTGACGAAGGTCATTTTATTGTGACCACCAATTCGGACAGAATCGGTTATCGTCTTCAGGGACCGAAACTGGGGCTTACGGAACAGGTGGAAATGATTTCTGAAATGTGTGCCCTGGGAACGATCCAGGTACCGCCGGAGGGGTATCCCATCGTCCTCATGGCGGATCACCAGAGCTGTGCGGGCTATCCGGAAATCGGACAGGTTGCGTTGGTGGATATAGGCAAAGTGGCCCAGAAAGGGCCGAAGGATATGATTTCCTTCAAAAAAATCAGTCGTGAAGAAGCGGAAGATGAATATATTTTCATGGAACAGAAAATGAGGGAAATCAGAGAAGCCATTTCCTTCCTGGCTTCCAGGAGGTAAGTTATATGGAAAAAGAAAATCTGGAATCATTAAAAGAAATAGTGGCTCTCTTTGAGTCATCCCAGCTGAACCGTCTGAAAGTCTCCTGTGACGGACTGAAAGTGGAAGTGGAAAAGGGAGGTGCTTTTACAGCTGCCCCGATGCCAGACATTGAAACTCCTTCTCCGGAGAAAGAAGAAGCGGAATCAGAAGGAGCACTCATTACGGTAACGGCTCCGCTGGTCGGGATTTACTACAGCGCTCCATCACCGGATGATGATCCATTCGTGGCTGTAGGAGACAAGATTTCTGAAAATTCCACCCTCTGTCTCATCGAGTCCATGAAAGTATTCACGGAAATTCCGTCCAGCGTATCCGGCGTGGTGGAGGAAATCCTTGTACATAACGGCGATTTTGTGGAATACGATCAGCCGCTCTTCAAGATCAGGACGCTGAAGTAATATGGGTAAAATCAATCGGATCCTGATAGCCAACCGGGGAGAAATCGCCCTGCGTATTATCCGTGCCTGCCGGAAAACGGATAAAGTATCGATTCTTGTTTACTCGTCGGCTGACAGCAATACGAAACCGGTGGCGGAAGCAGATGAAGCTGTCTGTATCGGTCCGGCGCCGGCCGATCAGAGCTATCTGTCCATTCCAGCCCTTCTTACGGCAGCCCGGCTCACCAATGCCGATGGTATCCATCCGGGCTATGGCTTCCTTTCGGAAAATGCGGAGTTTGCCCATCTCTGTGAAGAACGGGGACTCATCTTCATCGGGCCTTCCTCTAAAGCCATTTCACAGATGGGGGATAAGGCATCGGCGAGAAGCCTCATGAAGAAGGCGGGGGTTCCTGTCATTCCGGGAAGCGACGGAGTTGTCAATTCCTATGAAGAAGCTTTGGCTGTAGCTGAGAAGATCGGGTATCCGGTCCTCATCAAAGCAACTGCCGGGGGCGGAGGGAAAGGCATGCGCCTGGCGGAGAACAGGGAAGAACTGGAAAAGGAGATCAAGGAA
Source organism: Dialister sp. UBA7295 (assembly GCA_002471975.1). Lineage (GTDB taxonomy): Bacteria > Bacillota > Negativicutes > Veillonellales > Dialisteraceae > Dialister. Next base: position 45,502 of record DKQZ01000012.1, read on the forward strand.
GCCCGCCAGGAGGCAGGTAAAGCTTTCGGCAATGATGCCATTTATCTCGAACGGTTCTTCACAAGGGTTCACCATGTGGAAATACAGATTATGGCAGATCACTTTGGAAATGTCATAGCCCTGGGCGAACGGGACTGCTCCTCCCAGAGAAGACACCAGAAACTCATTGAAGAATCGCCTTCTCCCCTTATGACGCCCTGTCTTCGGAAATCCATGTGCGAAGCGGCAAAGAAGGCAGCACTTGCCTGCCATTACTCCGGTGCCGGAACCATCGAATTCATCGTGACTCCGGAGAGAGATTTCTATTTCATGGAGATGAATACCCGTATCCAGGTGGAACACGGGGTGACGGAAGAAGCCACGGGTACAAAGTTGGTGGAAACCATGATTTCCATTGCCGATGGCAAAGAACTTCCCTGGAAGGAAGATCTCACGCCTGAAGGATGGACCATGGAATGCCGCATCAATGCGGAAGACCCGCTCCGGCATTTTGCCCCTTCTCCGGGAAGGCTTATCGACTATCGACCGCCCTATGGGGAAGGCATCCGGGTGGACTCTGCCATGCGGAAAGGAGCGGAAATCCCGCCCTATTATGATTCCATGATCGCCAAGCTCATCGTTCATGGAAAAGACAGGGAAGATGCAAGAAATAAAATGCTCTCGGCCCTGGACAACTTTAAAATTACCGGCGTGAAAACGACCATTCCCCTTCACAGGGCCATCCTTTCCTCTGAAGCATTCATCCAGGGAGAAGTGGATACCATGTATGTGGAGCATCATCTGGAAGAACTGCTGAAAAAGGCGGAAAGTTATTGAGACAATAAAAATCCGTGGACCATTGGTTCACGGATTTTTTAGTCTGGGAATAGTGATAAGTGGTAAGTGGTGGCGGCGCTCGTCAGCTGAAAGCACGCTATTTTTATAATGAGTGATTTCCTGTTACCAACGTCTGACTGCTTTTATCCCACATAGAAGTAATAGGCGGGGAAGAGGATGCAGACGAAGAATAAAGTTGTTACGAGAAAGGCGGCAATCGTGATATTGACGTTCAGTTTAAAAAGTCTTGCGGTGATGACTGCATTGATGGCAGAAGGGGTGGCCGAGGAAATAAGGATGGCTCCCAAAAGGATGGGATCATCCGTATAGAGAGTGGCTATACCGGTAATGATGGCTGGTACAATGAGGAATTTCAGGGGAATGAGGACACAGGATTTTTTGAGGTACCGGGAGGCACCGTGAAAATCAATGAGGCAGCCCACGGGCATGAGAGAGACCCAGGCCAGGATATGGACCAGGTAATGGAAAAACCAGCCCACCACGGCAGGCCGTTCTATTTCAAAAATCTGGAAAGAGAGGCCCAGGATCATGCCGAGAATGGAAATCTGATTCCTGGTGAGGAACATTTTCCTGAAATTGAAAGACCACTGCATGCCGGCTGCATTGGAGGCATATTTCCCATAATAATACTGGGCCAGAGGGAAAGCACAGGCAACCATGAGCACATTCTGGGGCATGGCAAAGAGCTGGACGTAGGCAAATCCTTCTTCTCCGTAAATAATGTAGGCACAGATGCCCCCGATGGTCCCGATGTTGGCCAGCATGGCACTCATGACGAGAGCTCCCTTGTCCCGCTCATCAGAGAAGATGGAAGAAAAGAAATGGGAAGCCATGAGACAGGAGATCAGGCACATGAACACGGAGAGAAGGGGGACCACGATAAGGGCCCCGCTGATGGGAAGGACCCAGAAACTCATGATGTTCAATACGGTCATCATGATAAGTACATTGAACAGGATGATCCGGTCACAAGTTTTGTCATTGATGATGCCTGCCTGCTTCAGGATATAACCCAGCGCCAGGGGCCCGAGGATATCGATGATGATCAGGAATCCCATGTCTTCACCTCCCACAAAGTTTACATTCATGATACGGCTTTTTAAAAAGAGGCGCAATAAGGGCTTTCATTTTTATTTCGCCTTTTATATAATACATATTATCTACTCTCCGTAAAGGGCCTTCCGGCCAGGGGAGAAAGGTCATTTTTTCATCATAAAAATACCGAAATATCAGGGCTTCCTGTAATAAAATTTCTTTTAAAAATTATAGAAAATTCTGTTGACAGGGCCCCTTCAAAAAGGTATAATACTCCTTGTGAGATTTGTCCGGAAACCACTAGCCCCGGAGGAAGGACGAACTTGCGGCTCTGTTTTTTATTCAGGAGGAATCATTCATAATGAAAACGACATTTATGGCCAATGCGGGAAACATTACCCGTAAATGGTATATCGTAGATGCTGCAGGACTGACCGTAGGCCGCCTCGCTGCCAACGTTGCCAAAGTTCTGTCCGGCAAAAATAAACCGACCTTTACGCCTCATGTGGATACCGGCGACAATGTAGTCATCATCAATGCTGACAAAGTCGTATTCACCGGCAAGAAAGAACTGAAGAAAGTTTACTTCCACTACACCGGTTACATCGGTGGCGACAGATACCAGAAAGCCGGAGATGCTCTCCGTGAAAAGCCGGTATGGGTTGTTGAACATGCAATCCGCGGCATGCTTCCGAAGAACAAGCTCGGCGCTCAGATGTATCGCAAGCTTCATGTATATGCAGGCGCAGAACATCCGCACGCAGCTCAGAAGCCGGAAGAATTAAAGTTTGATATCCGTTAACCGGAAGGGAAGGAAATAAGAAATGGCAGAAGCTACATACTACGGCACCGGCCGCAGAAAGACATCCGTTGCCAGAGTCCGTCTGGTACCGGGACAGGGTAACATCACTATCAATGGCCGCGATCTGAAGGATTACTTCGATCTGGCTACTCTCGAACTGATTATTAAACAGCCGCTCGAACTGACTGGCACAACTTCCGCATATGACGTTATTGCCAACGTTAAAGGCGGCGGCCGTACAGGTCAGGCAGGTGCCATCCGTCATGGTATCTCCCGCGCACTGCTCGACGTTGATGCAGACTACAGAAAAGTTCTCAAGAGCGCAGGTCTCCTGACCCGTGACCCGAGAATGAAAGAACGTAAGAAATACGGTCTCAAGAAAGCAAGAAAAGCAAGCCAGTTCTCCAAACGTTAATTATTGGAATACTGCAAAGGACACCCTTTATGGGTGTCCTTTTTGCTGGTTGAGATAGAGTCATTGGCGCTGACCGTGATTCGCGAATCGCGAAGGCGGCGTCCCTGACGGACGCATTTTTTGATATGGGAGATTGTGCCGAATAAAAAGAGCCACTTTCGCTGATCGCGAATCGTGAACGTGACGCTCCCGGCAGGGTACTTTATTTGTGATCCTGCTTATTTCCACAATTTCAACTTGTAGCCATAAAAGGGGCTCATGTCGTATAATAAAATGGAAATATACTTTGAGGAGGCTTATTATGGTACCTGTTATGTCTGCGGAAGATATACATGATGCTACAGAGACGTTTGAAAGGTATGGCGTTCCGGCGGACCGCATTTTTAATGAGGTCATGCGGGCGAGGTATCTGGATTACGTCCTTTTTTTAAAACCGGAAAATGTGCAGTATGGTATTTCCATTGAAGATCTTTATGAAAATATGAAGAAAACCTCGGACCGTCTTGGACTCTATGAGGGCGATGAGGATCTGTATGTGAAGGCCTATACCTTTGCCCTCCGGGTTGACCCCATGGTTTTTGCTCCCGGCGTGGGTGAGCGAAACCGACAGCTCCAGCTGCTCCTGGCAGAGGTGGTAGAGAAGGCAAAGAAGGCAAAGAGCAAGGTCCTTTTCAGCGGTGTGGAATCTTATATGATTTATCTCGCCCATATTGCCGATCAGCTGCCGGATAAAAGGCTTGCTTTTGCCGTAAAGGATGACCTATGGAAGAAGCGTCTCCAGCTCGTATTTCCAAGGTGCCGTCTCATGACGACTGCCGAAATTGAGAAGGATACCGAAACCTACGATTATATCTTTAATGAGGAAACGGAAAATGTGGGAAATACGGCAGCTCTCCTGAAACGGCTGAGTGGGGAAGGCGCCATGGATACCCTTATTTCCGTGGAAGCCATGATGGATGAAAGCAATGAATCGGGATCGGCCAGACAGGAAATGGCGGGTTCCGGGAAACTTTCCGCCTTCTATGACGCTGCCGTGGCAGGAAGGGAATATGATTTCCTGCGGTTCGTGCCATCTTCAGATACCATTTCCTTCGGGGAAACGGATTTCTCCGGGGAATCACTGAAGCTGGATGAGAAACTGTCCCTTCCTTTGGAAACCTTCAGAGAGGCAGGGGAATGGAATTATGATATCTATGCTTTCAATGGTTCTCCTGCCATTCAGGCCATTCTTTCTGCCAATGTGCTGCAGATGGAGCATACCGTGGGAAGTGAATATGAACTCGTAAAGCCGGCTCCGCTCCCAAAAGGCACTTATGCGCAGCTCCAGGCAGAAAATATCGAAGATTATGGTCTGGACCTTTCGGACGCAGCGGAAGGCACTTTTGATGAGGGAAATGAAGAAATCCTTCTCAAAGGGGGAGACCTGGCATTTACCCTCTATCGCGGACGGTTTACCATGGCCGTCATCCCGGAGGGACTGGAATTCCTGGCAGGCCATGGAGTCTATGGATTCCGCAGCAGGAAAGCGTATACGGCTCCATTCCTGAAGCTTTATCTCGATGGTCCTGTGGGTCATCTGTTTCTTGAGAATATGAAGGCCGGGAATGGTTACAACCTGGCCGCATCCAGGGTCCTCCGCACACCGCTTCCATCGGCTGATGAAGAAACGATTTCCCAGGCCGACAGGCTCTGCAGGAATGCGGTTTCCCAGCTGGCAGCGGCGGAAAAGAAATGGAAGGATGCAAAGCGTCTTTCCGTGGGCCTTATGATGGGACATTAACAGGAGGCACTATGAAAATCGTTCTTGCAACACATAATGAGGGAAAAATCAGGGAATTCCGGAAAGCCTTTGCCGGAATCGGCTGGGAAGCCATTCCTGTATCTGACGTGTCCGATGCGCCGGATCCGGAAGAAACGGGGACCACGTTTGAGGAAAATGCGCTGCAGAAGGCCCATTACTATGCCAAAGCTACCGGGCTTCCGGTGCTTTCCGATGATTCGGGAATCGTAGCAGACATCCTGGGGGACAAGCCGGGGATTTATTCCGCCCGCTATGCGGGACACCACGGAGATGATGAGGCCAACAATCAGAAACTGATTCGCGATCTGGCTCCCTATACCGGGGAAGACAGGAAAGGTCATTACGTCTGCGTGGTGTCCCTCGTGTGGCCGGATGGGAGGGAACTGACTGCTGAAGGCTCCTGCTATGGAATCATCCGTGATTTCTATCAGGGCACCGGCGGATTCGGTTATGATCCTCTCTTTTACCTCCCGGAATATGGGAAAACCATGGCGGAACTTCCCATGGAAGAAAAGAATAAAATCAGCCATCGGGGCAGGGCACTTCGCAAGCTTCTTGCAAAGCTGGCCGATGAGCCGAAGGACTGATATTTCCACAAATGGATAGAGTTTATACTTATTGATACATAAAAGGTATACATGTTGGAAAACTGTTTTCAAAACAGGTAACCTTATGTTATAATTGGAATGTTCCATTCCAGAACAGGAAAAGGGGTGGCACTCTACTGATGAAAAAAAGCAAGTTAAAACTTTTTGGTTTCAACAATCTGACGAAGACCTTAAGCTTCAATATGTACGACATCTGTTATGCCAGCACAGAAGAAGAGAGGAATAAATACATCGCCTACATTGATGATGAGTACAGTGCCCCGCGGCTGACGGAGGTCCTGAAAAAAGTAGCTTCCATGATTGGCGCGCAGATCCTCAATATCGCCCAGCAGGACTATGACCCCCAGGGAGCCAGCGTGACCATGCTGATTGCGGAAGAGGAAGTGGAAAAAACGGGACCGGAAAAGCAGGATGTGGTGGCCCATCTGGACAAAAGCCATATCACCGTCCATACTTATCCGGAAATGCATCCCCAGGACGGCATCTGTACCTTCCGGGCAGATATCGACGTTTCCACCTGCGGCAAGATTTCTCCCCTGAAGGCCCTGAATTTCCTGCTCCGTTCCTTTGATGCGGATATTGTCATCACGGACTACCGGGTCCGGGGATTCACCAGGGATGTGAACGGGAAAAAGATTTTCATCGACCATCGCATCAATTCCATCCAGAATTACATGGCGCCGGACCTTCGGCACAAGTATGATATGATTGACGTGAATGTGTACCAGGAAAATATTTTCCATACCAAAATGATCCTTCATGATTTCCTGCTGGACAATTATTTATTCGACATGAAGGAAAAGGATCTGGACAGAAAAGAAGTCAAACGGATCCGCCGTCTGCTGAAGCAGGAAATGTATGAAATCTACAATGGCCGGAACATGCCGGCAATCAGAGACTGAATTCCATATTATTTTAAGGAGGAAAAAATGGATACAGCAAAACTGAAGGAAGAAGCGATTGCTCTTCGCAAAGAAAAACATCAGATGATCAAGACCGCTCTCAATGCGGACATGAAAGACGGCCATGACCTGGCCATCGTTTACACTCCGGGCGTAGCTGCTCCCTGCCTGGAAATCAAGAAAGATGAAGACCTGTCCCTGGAAATGACCTGGAGAGGCAATGTCGTAGCCGTTATTTCTGATGGCACCCGTGTCCTCGGCCTTGGTGATATCGGCGCTGCTGCCGCTATGCCGGTTATGGAAGGCAAATCTGCTCTGTACAAGAGATTCGGTCAGATCGATGCGATTCCGATCGTTCTCGATACCAAAGACAAAGATGAATTCATCCACACCGTAAAACTTTTGGAAAAGAATTTTGCCGGCATCAACCTGGAAGATATTTCCTCCCCGAAATGCTATGACATCGAAGATGAACTGAAGAAGATCATGAACATCCCCGTATTCCATGATGACCAGCATGGCACGGCTATCGCAGCCCTGGCAGCACTTTTGGGTGCCCTCAAAGTCACCGGCAAGAAGATTGATGAAATCAAAGTTGTCATGAATGGCGCAGGTGCAGCAGGTACCGCAATTGCCCGCCTCCTTCTGGAAGACGGCGTAAAACCGGAAAATATGACCATCCTTAATTCCAAAGGCATTCTCTATGACAATGGCAAGAGAGACCGCGTACAGCAGGAACTGATTAAGAAATGCAATCCTGAAAACAAGACCGGTACTTTTGCCGATGCCGTCAAAGGGGCAGATGTTCTCATCGGCTGCTCCGCACCGGGCGTATTCAACAATGATGCCATCAAGGCTATGGCTGATCACAGCATCGTATTTGCCATGGCAAACCCGGTACCGGAAATCATGTATGAAGAAGCTATGGAAAAAGGCGTATACATTTACGGCTCCGGCAGAAGCGATATGCCAAACCAGGTCAACAACTCCTCTGTATTCCCGGGCCTCTTCCGGGGTGCCCTGGATGTAAGAGCACGCCAGATCAACGAAGAAATGAAACTCGCTGCCGCTCATGCACTCGCAGATCTTGCAGCAACCTGTGAAAATATGGATGCAAACCATGTAGTGGTTGACGTATTTGATGAAAGAGTTCCCTTCGAAGTTGCAAAAGCAGTAGCAAAAGCAGCTATTGCATCCGGCGTAGCAAGAGCCAAAGAACTTCCTGAAAAGTACAGAGACTGAATTCTGATTGATAACTGAAATAAAAACCGTGAGACAGGAAAAGTTTCACGGTTTTATTTTGCCCGGATGAATTTAAAAGTTTCTTCAAAAGCTCCGGCATCCCGTTCCCATTGCCCAAGCGGGCAATGAAGTATATAATAGATTTCATAAAGAATGGGGAAGTGTTTCCCGGAAAGGAGGGACCCATGGGCTTTTTGAATCATATTTCTTCCCATTTTCATAAAGATGAGCCGGCATATATGCCGGAAGAAGAGCGGGCAGGCCGTATTGATGATGGGGCACTGGCCATTCTTCGCGCCCTGGAAGAGGAAGGAAAAGAAGCCTATGTGGTGGGTGGCTGCGTGCGGGACCTTTTCATGGGGAGGATTCCCAATGACTGGGATATCACCACTTCCGCCCGGCCATCTGAAACCGTGGCTGTGGCCAGATCTCATGGCTGGAAAGCCGTCGATGGGGGAGGCCGCCGCTTTGGTACGGTGATTATCGTCCTTTCGGGAAACACCTTTGAGGTGACCACATTCCGGAAAGAGTTTTACGGTGCTGATTCCCATCGCCCGGAACAGGTGACTTTCTCAGATACCCTGGAAGAAGATGTATCCCGTCGGGACTTCACGGTGAATGCCATGGCCCTGGACCGCAGGGGAAATCTGTATGATTATTTCCATGGTCTTGACGATTTGAAACATAAGAAACTCCGGACCGTGGGAAAGGCTTCGGAGCGCTTTCAGGAAGATGCGCTCCGCCTTTTCCGGGCCTGCCGGTTCCTGGGGCAGCTTGACTTCATGGCAGACAAATCCCTTGTGGAGGGCATGAAAGAAGCTTACCCGCGGGTGGCCGGACTTTCCCTGGAGCGGGTGCGGGAGGAAATAGATAAACTCATCGTGGCTCCTCATGCGGCGAGGGGCTTTGACCTCATGGTGTGCATGGGGCTCAATGAGACTTCCTGCCGGCTGAAAGTGAATGGTACATATAAAGAAATCCCCATCCTGCCGGAGCTTTCCCATCTTGTGGGGCTTCCGCAGCAGAAGGAATTTCATAAATTTGACGGCTGGTATCACACCCTGGCCGTCCTGGAAGCATCAAAACCGCTGCTCATCAACCGATGGGCCGCCCTTCTTCATGATGTGGGGAAAGGAATGCCCGGGGTGAGGGCCATCCGCAATGGAAAATACACCGATTATGGACACGACATCAAAGGGGCGGAAATGGCGGAGGCAATCTTAAAACGCTGGGAAAGACCGGCCCGCTTCACAAACCATGTGGTATGGCTCGTGGCCAATCATATGAAATTTCATTATTTCGCCAATTTTGAAGAAGCCAATGGCGTCAAATGGGTAAGGACCCTGGCGAGGGAGAAAGCTTTTCCCACTTCAAAGGAACTGGCAGAAGCTTTCGTGGAAATGACGGATCTGGGCAATGCGGATATTATCGGCTGCGGCCGACCGCTGTCGGCCACTGAAGGACACAGCGCCTTCGGGAAATATATGGAGGACCTGGCCCTCTCCATTCCTGTTTCCAGCCATGAGCTTCATTATGACAAAGAAGTGCCCAAAGCGCTGGGCAGCCATGTTTCTGACGGCATGGCCAACCTTCTTCTCCGCGTGCAGAACGGAGAACTGGAAAATACACCGGAGGCCCTCTATAATGCGGCCGTGCGATATGTGAGGAGGAGATCATGAGAAGAGGCATTCCCAGAAACCTGATGCGCAAACGGAGCTGGCGTATTGCCGGAGTCCTTTGCGCCTTCGGGATTGTCCTCATCATCCGCCTGCTCATTGTGCAGGTTTTTGAAGGACACCGGTATGAAGAAATGGCCTTTAACCAGACTTCCGGTCTTCAGACGCTCTACTCGCCCCGGGGAACCATTTATGACAGGAATGGCCGGGAACTGGCTTTTTCCGTGATGGTGAAATCCCTCTATGCGGACCCGGGCATCATGAATGTGAGTCCCGAGACGGCTGCAAAGGAACTGGCTCCCATCCTTCATAGGAAAGAAGGAGACCTTGTGGAACGGCTGTCCAGGGATACCCGTTTCGTATGGCTGGAAAGGGTCATGGATCCGGAAGATTCGGACAAGGTCATCGAACTGATTAAAGAAAACAAATGGGAAGGCTTTGCCTTCGTCGATGAAAGCCGGCGCTTCTATCCGAACGGCGAAATGGCGGCCAATGTGCTTGGCTTTGTAGGCCTTGACGACAAGGGCCTTGACGGACTCGAAATGTCCCTGGACGATCTCATCAAAGGCGGGGCCAACAAACAGAGAATTCTCACCGATGCCAGGGGGAATCCGATCCTGAAATCGGCCATGGCTCCCTACAAGGCGAAAAAAGAAAAATCCGTCTATCTCACCATTGACCAGAATATCCAGTTCTATGCGGAAAGGGCACTGGACAGGGCTATGGCCAATACCCATGCCAATGGGGGGATTATCATCGTCATGGATCCGAAGACAGGAGATATCCTGGCCCTGGGGAATCGCCCCTCCTATGATCCCAATCATTTTGACAAGGCCACGGAAGCAGAATTCAAAAACCGCGCAGTCGTGGATATTTATGAACCGGGGTCCACATTCAAGCCCATCATTGCTGCCGCTGCCCTTGACGCAGGAACTTATGATACGGAACGGGTATGGCACGATCCCGGGCAGGTCTGGGCTTCCGGCCATGCCATCAAAAACTGGAACGATGAACCTTATGGCGATGTCCGTCTCGTGGATATCATCAAGTTTTCCATCAATACCGGCTTTGCTCATATCGGCCTTTTGACCGGCGGGGAAACCCTGACGAAGTATGCCAGGGCTTTTGGCTTTGGTGAACCCACGGGCATAGAATTTCCCGGGGAAGGAAGCGGTATTCTTTTCAATCCGAAAGAGATGCGGGCCATCGACGTGGCTACCATGTCGATCGGGCAGGGGATTGCTGTCACGCCCCTCCAGATGGTCCAGGCCTACAGCGCCCTTGCCAATGGGGGCAAGATGGTAAAGCCCCATATTATCGATGCCATCAGGAATCCTGACGGCACCGACTACCAGGTGACCCCGGTCGATTACATCGGTACCCCGGTATCAAAGAAATCGGCCGATGACGTCAAGGATATGATGGAAAAGGAAATATCCGAAGGCGGCGGCAATAATGCCCAGGTGCCGGGCTACCATATGGCCGGCAAAACCGGCACAGCCCAGAAAATCGATGCCCAGTATGGCGGGTATCTGAAAAACCAGTATATCGCCTCTTTCTGTGGATTCGGTCCGGTTGAAGATCCGAAAGCGATCTGTCTTGTGGTCCTCGATACGCCAAAAGGAGCCTTTTACGGAAGCCAGGTAGCGGCACCGGTATTCAAGGAAGCCATGACACAGATTATGCGTTACCTCAAAGTACCGACCATCGAAGATAAAGAGGCTCACGCCAAACCGAAAAACCGGGATATCGAGCTTTACAAGCCAAAACTTCCTTCGGAAGATACGAAAGAATTCCGTCTTCCCAGCTTTACAGGCTGGTCCATGAGGGATGTGGGCGAATGGCTCACGAGAGCCGGTCTGGGATTCCAGCCCGAAGGCAGCGGGTTTGCAGACAGCCAGTCTCCGGGAATCGGCGCCAAAGTCAGAAAAGGGGATAATGTGAAGGTACATTTCACCCATCACGACTGAAGGCAGAAAATTTCCAATCGCTAAAAATAATTTCATAAAGCCGTGAAGAGGCGAAATACCTTTCACGGCTTTTATTTATGAAGAAAATCCATGTAAAATGTTTGAAAAATTTAATAATGCCCCGGCGTTCAGAGTCCATAAATTTCCATGGCAACTATGCTATAATTAAAACAGATAGTTGTTTCCATATTTCAAATGTTTTTATTCAAGGGGGAAAGTAAGCATGTTAAGCGATATTGAAATTGCACAGAGAGCAGAAATGAAGCCGGTTACTGAAATCGGCGCTTCCATCGGCATTCCGGCGGAAGACCTTGAAAATTATGGCCCGTACAAGGCTAAGATTTCTCTGAAATTCACCAAAGAACTGGAAAAGAAACCCATGGGCCACCTCATTCTGGTGACTGCTATTTCCCCGACTCCGGCAGGTGAAGGCAAGACGACGACTACCGTAGGCCTCGGACAGGCCCTGGCCCTTCTTGGCAAGAAAACCATGATCTGTCTCCGTGAACCGTCCCTCGGCCCCTGCATGGGAATCAAAGGGGGCGCGGCAGGCGGCGGCTATTCCCAGGTGGTACCGATGGAAGATATCAATCTTCATTTCACCGGGGATCTTCATGCCATCACGGCTACCCACAACTTGCTGGCAGCCATGGTAGACAACCATATCCAGCAGGGCAATGTCCTTGGCATTGATCCGAGAAGAGTGGTATGGAATCGTGTCATGGATATGAATGACCGTGTACTCCGCCATATCGTGTTAGGCCTCGGCGGCCATCCGGACGGTGTTCCCAGAGAAGGCAGCTTCGATATTACCGTGGCTTCTGAAATCATGGCTATCCTCTGTCTGGCAACCTCTATCCGCAATATGAAGGAACGGTTTGCAAAGATCATCGTCGGGTATACCTATGACAATAAACCGGTCACTGCAGGAGATATCCATGCCCAGGGCGCTATGGCAGCCCTCATGAAGGATGCCCTGAAACCAAACCTGGTACAGACCCTGGAACATGTGCCGGCTTTCATTCATGGCGGTCCATTTGCGAATATCGCCCACGGCTGCAATTCCATCCTCGCTACGAAAACGGCCCTTCACCTCGCTGACTATGTAGTTACGGAAGCCGGATTCGGTGCCGACCTGGGAGCAGAAAAATTCCTGGATATCAAGTGCCGCTTTGCAGGATTCAAACCGGAAGCAGCTGTCTTAGTTGCTACGATTCGTGCCCTCAAGATGAATGGCGGCAAGGCAAAGAATGAACTCACCGAATCGGACCCGGAAGCCGTGAAGAGAGGCCTTCCGAACCTGCTCCGCCATATTTCCAACCTGAAGAAATACGGTTTGCCGGTCGTAGTAGCTCTCAATATGTTCCCCGCTGATACGCCGGAAGAAAAGAAAGTCATCGAAGATGCCTGCAAAGAAGCAGGAGTCGAAGTGGCTGAATCCACAGTATTTGTCAATGGCGGCAAAGGCGGACTCGAACTGGGCGAAAAAGTCCTGGCTGCTCTTGAAAAAGGCTCTGACTATAAAACGCTCTACGACGTCAACCAGCCTCTGAAAGCAAAGATTGAAACCATTGCCAAAGAAATTTATGGCGCAGCCAATGTACAGTATGACAGCGCTGCCGAGAAAGAACTGAAACACATCGAGGAAATGGGATTCCGGGATGTGCCTGTCTGCATTGCAAAGACGCCGGCCTCTTTCACCGATGATCCCACGAAACTGGGCGCTCCCACCGGATTTACCCTTCACGTGAGAGAAGTCCGCATTTCCGCGGGCGCAGGATTTGTAGTCGTTCTGACCGGTAAAGTCATGACCATGCCGGGACTTCCGAAACGTCCGGCAGCAGAACGGATCGATGTCGATGATGACGGAAATATTACGGGGCTCTTCTGATGGCAGTCATTCTGGATGGCAAAGAAACCGCAGAGCACCTGAAAGGGGTTCTTAAAGAGAGACTGGAAGCTTTGCGGGCCAAAGATTATGAACCCGTACTGGCCATCATCCTCGCAGGAAGCAGCAAACCTTCCGCCATGTATGCGTCTTTCATGCAGAAAGTGGCCAAAGGCTACGGCATCGAAGCGGAAATTTTCCGCAAAGGCGATGACGTGACGGAAGAAGAACTGGGAAAGCTCATTACCGACCTCTCCAATGACAGGAAATATACGGGCATCCTTATGATGATGCCCCTCCCAAAGGGTATTTCCGAAGAAAAGATGATTGCCCTCATCCATCCGGACAAAGACGTGGACGGACTCACCGATACCAATGCGGGCCGTCTCTCCTGCGGAAAGGCAGGACTCTTTGGATGTACGCCGAGAGCGGTCATGGCCATTCTCGATGATTATCATATCGATATGGACGGTAAAAAAGCCGTGGTCATCGGCCGGAGCAATGTGATCGGGAAACCGGTGTCCCTCATGCTCCTGAAGAAAAATGCCACCGTCGCTATCTGTCATTCCCATACGAAGAACCTGGCAGAAATCACCCGACAGGCGGATATTCTGGTAGCTGCCGTGGGCCATGCAAGCTGCGTGACAAAAGATATGGTGAAACCGGGAGCCATAGTTATTGACGTAGGCATTAACCGGGTAGAAGGAAAAACAGTGGGAGACGTGGACTACGAAGGAGTTTCTGAAATCGCCGGAGCGATCACTCCTGTTCCCGGAGGAGTAGGAAGTGTCACGACCACTATGGTGATTGAAAATATTATTGCAGCCGGAGAAAAGCAGCTGGCACAGTAATATTTCCTCTTGGAAATCAAAAAGAATGTACTGAATCATTTCGGTACATTCTTTTTCTTTCTGTTCTGTGGTAAAATGGATAGGACTTTTTGAAATCCTGATTCTTCATGGAAAGGAAATTTATGGAAACCAATGCAGTAACCAAAGTGGTGACTGATGAAATCAGCATCACCGCCAAATTTATCAACGATATGAAAATGTTCGTCCTGAACAAAGGGATGGATATCGTGGAAGCCATCATCCTTTTCTGTATCGGCTATATCATCTGCCGGTATATCCGAAAAGTGGTGGAACACATCCTGGACCGCTCCAAAGTGGATCCTTCGGCAAAGACTTTTATTTCCGATATCATTTATTTCTTCTGCCTCGCCATCGTGACCATTGTATCTTTGGGAACTGCCGGAGTGGCTGCTGGAACTCTGGCAGCCGCTTTTGGTGGTATCGGTCTGGCCATCGGCCTTGGTCTTAAAGACAATATCGGAAACGTGGCTTCCGGGATTTTCATCCTCATTTTCCGTCCCTTCAAAGTGGGTGACTATGTGTCCATCGGCGGAGCGCAGGGCACGGTAAAGGAAATCAGGATCATGTACACCAATGTGGCCACCCTGAGCAACCAGATGATCGTATTTCCAAATTCCAAACTCATCAGCAGCGTCATTACCAACTATTCCGCTTTTGAAACGAGAAATCTGGAATTCACCTTCGACGTGGGCTATAATACGGACCTTCGGAAATGCATCACTCTCCTGAAAGAAATCTTTACAGCTAATGACTATGTGCTGGACAAGGAAAACCTGCCCATCTTCGTCAGCTCCCTGGCAGAATCGTCCATCCAGATCTACGTCAGGGCTCAGGTGGACCGGCTTAAATACTTTGATGCCCAGAATGACCTCTACATCAAGGTGAAAGAAGCCTTTGACGAGGCGGGCATTGATATCCCATTCCCTCAGGTCGTTGTTCATCAGGCAAAAGACTGATTTGTCTTTACATGATCATTCTAAGAAATAAAGCGTACCGTTCCGGCGGCACGCTTTTTGATTTTCAATTGAATCTGACAGCTAACGGCTAAAGGCTGACAGCTAACTGCTCACCGCCTGTCTCTTACCATATGCTCCTCATTGACATCCTTATTTAAGAATGCTATACTCGAATCAATATAAAACCGATGAACGGGGAGAGTAGTAAGGAAGAGGCCATCCAAGGGAGCCGGTGAGAATGGGAATCCGGTATGGCAGTCTTTATGAATGGGCCCGGGAGGCGCAGCTTCGAGCCGTGCGGGGTAGAGGCTGACGGGGACCTGCCGTTACAGGAATGAGCCGGACTTACGTCAAATTGGGTGGTACCGCGGAAATAATCCTTTCGTCCCTTTGCTTTATGAGCAGAGGATGAAAGGATTTTTTTATTTCTATTTTTCAGGAGGTTATTATGGAACAGGTCAGGGATGTATCAAAGCTTGTCTACACCAAGGCGAGAGGGGGTAAATTCCGCTGGCTCACCATTTCTACATTGATGCTGGCCATCGGCATGATTCTTCATCTTGTGTCGCCGTCGGTTTTCGGCTTTACACCGAACTGGATGATTGCCTGCTATGTGGTGGCCATCCTTCTCACAAAACCAAGCTACAAGCAGTGCCTGGGAATCTGTATGGTGGCGGCCCTTATGGAAGTCTTTACTTCCAAATCCGCTTTCCCTTATGGCGACTTTGCTTCGGAATTCTTCGGCGCCTATGTGGCCGGTTTCTTTGCCCATTCCGTGCCGCCCATTAAATTTGGCAAATTATCCCTCCGTCCTATGCTGGCAGGTTTTGTGACCACTATCGTTTCCGGTTTTACTTTTCTTTCCATCCTGACACTTGTCATGGGGATTCCGCTTAAAGTTTTCCTTTATGGCATGATGCCGGCCCTTTTCTTCATCGGTATCGGTAATGCAGTCATTACGCCATTTCTTTATTTCCCTGCCCTCCGCCTGTTCAAATCCATGCATTACATGGCAGAGTCTGACGTGGAAGACAGTGATCACAGCGGACTGAAACTGGTGCAGCAGAATCCGGGCGTCATCAGTGTCGAGCATCTCACCCATACTTATCCTTTTGCCAAAGAACCGGCCCTAAAAGACGTGAATCTTTCCGTGCAGAAAGGAGATTTCATCGTCATTACGGGACCAAACGGCGCAGGAAAGACGAGTCTCCTCATGTCCATGGCAGGAGCCATCCCCCAGTACTATGGGGGAACCATGGAGGGTATGGTTTTCACGGATGGGAAAGCCGTGACCCAGCATACCATTGCTGATCTCGCTTCTTCCATCGGCGTCATCCTTTCCGATTATAAAGCCCAGATCGTAACTCTTACGGTAGGGGAGGAAATGGCCTTTACTCTTGAGAACCATGGTTTCCCGCCGGATGAAATCAGGCGCCGTTCCAGGGAAGCACTGAAAAAAGTTCATCTGGACGGACTGGAAGAAAGAAAAGT
The DNA here is from genome assembly GCA_002471975.1 of Dialister sp. UBA7295. Lineage (GTDB taxonomy): Bacteria > Bacillota > Negativicutes > Veillonellales > Dialisteraceae > Dialister. Next base: position 61,997 of record DKQZ01000012.1, read on the forward strand.
TTCCACCCTTTCCGGCGGTCAGTCTCAGAGACTGGTAGTGGCTGCAGTTTTAGCTGAAGAACCGGATGTACTGGTTTTCGATGAACCGACTTCTGCCCTGGACCCGGAAGGGATTCGGGAATTTTATGAAATGGTGGGCGAACTCAATCAGAAAGAAGGACTCACCGTTATTGTGGCTGAACATCATTTGGAAGCTGCCCTTCCTTATGCGACGAGATTTGTCCTCATGAACAAAGGCGAAATCGTGAGCCAGGGCGATCCGGAAAAAGTCATGCGGGCCATGGCGGAAAATCACATTTACGAAGAAGCCATCCCCGATATGTACCGGGCCCAGCTGGAACTGGAAAAAGAGGGCATTTCCTTTGATAAGCCATTCCTCAATATCCGTGATGCCGAGCATTCGGTGAATGAATATTTCGCAGAAGGAGGGGAAGCACATGCTTGAGATGAAAGATATCAGCTTCCGGTATGCAAAGAATACGCCCATCATACTGGACCATGTGAACCTTTCCTTTGACAAGGGCGAATTCGTTGCCGTTACCGGACGAAATGGTTCCGGCAAGACCACCATTACCCGGATCCTCACGGGCCTTGAAAAACCGGAATCCGGCAAAGTCCTCTTTAACGGAAAAGACGTGACAAAGGAAGATGCGGCCCGCCGCAGCCGGTTTATTGGCTATGTATTCCAGCAGCCGGACCGGCAGATGTTCATGCCCACGGTCCGTGAAGAAATCGCTTTCGGACCCTTCCATCAGGGAAAACGGGGAGAGGAACTGGAAGAAGCTATCACGAAAGCTATGGAAGATACAGATACTACGGCTATGGCTGATGAATACCCAAGAACCCTTTCCCGGGGAGATCAGCAGAGGGTCGCCATTGCTTCTGCCCTTGCCATGAATACGGAATACCTGGTCCTCGATGAACCGACCAGCGGACAGGACGGGCGCGAAAAGAAACGACTCGTAGCTCTCATGGAAAGTCTTCAGAAAAAAGGAATTACCATCATCCTTGTCACCCATGATATGGATATCGTAGCCAGAGACTGCACAAGAGTCATCGTCATCGCCAATAAACAGGTGGCTTTTGATGATACGCCGGACATCCTGTTTTCCGATGCCAACCGCCCCGAAGACTGGGGCCTGGCCTATCCGCCGGCCGTCCTCCTGGGAAGGCGGCTTCCCGGGGCTCCCTACTGCAGGGATATGGATGCGTTCTGCAGCGAATTCCTGAAACGGAAAGGAGGCGCTTCCAGATGAGAAATCTTGTACCGCTGACGAAAATCCTTCTGACCCTGGGCACTGCCGTATGGGCCATCGTCCTTAAGAGGCCGGAAAGCCTCCTGGCCCTCTGCATTCTGGAAGTGCTGATCCTTCTCGTTTCCAAAGAACTTTTCAAAAATCTCAAAGCTCTCATTATGCTGATTATTTTTGCCGCCATGCTGGCAGCTATTGAAGTTTTAGGCGGAGGCACCCTCTATGAATCCATCGTGGCAGCGCTCCGTATGTTGGGCATGACCATTATCTTCATCTATCTTCTGGGGACGGTCAAGCTCCAGGACCTGACGGCCTCCATGGTACGCCAGCTGAAAGTGCCCTATGAATATGCCTTCATGTTCACCGCAGGTCTCCGTTTCATCCCTGATTTCATTGAAGAAAACCGGGCCGTAGCCGAAGCCCAGGCCTGCCGGGGACTTGCGGTAAAAGGCAATTTCTTCAAACAGGTGAAACGGTATATGTCCATCGTTCGTCCGCTCATGCTCCGGTCCCTGGGCCGCAGCGAAACCATGGCCCTCTCCCTGGAACTCCGCGGATTCGGCGGCTCCAAGCGAACCTTCATGGAAAGCGTGGCTCCGAAAGGAAAAGATTATTTCTTCATGGTTATCACCTTCCTCATCACTGTGGCTGTGATATATGCCCGTATCAAACTGGGATATTGAAATAGAAATAAAAAGAGACTGTGGAAATCCATGTTTCCACAGTCTTTTTGTGTTGGAAAAATTAACTGCAAATGGCAAAAGGCTAACTGCTAACGGCTGACCGCTGGCAGCTACCGATTATCCACTTTTTCCGGATTCATATCATGATGAAGGAGACGGAACCTTGCGAAATCTTTCCATTCAGTCCCTGGAATACCATAGTTGCAGTAGGGATCGATGGAAAGACCGCCGCGGGGGAGAAATTTGCCCCACACTTCGATATACCGCGGGCGCAGAAGACGGATGAGGTCCGTCATGATCATATTCACGCAGTCTTCATGGAAATCGCCATGATTCCTGTAACTGAAAAGATACAGTTTCAGCGATTTGCTTTCCACCATGTACTTGTCGGGAATATAGGAAATATAAATGGTGGCAAAGTCCGGCTGCCCCGTCTTCGGGCAGAGGCTCGTGAATTCAGGACAGTTGAATTTGATGAAGAAATCCCGGTCTGCGTGCTTGTTGGGGATTTTTTCCAAAAGGGAGGAATCATAATCATAGGTATACTTCGTATTCTTATTGCCCAGCTGTTTCAGCTCATCCAGGCCTTCTCGTTTTTCCGTCATAGTTTACCTCGTATCAATAAAATTCTATGTAATATGTATTAAGAATATCACATTCAGGGTCATATGAAAAGAGTTTTCCCGGAGTACTTCATATGATATGATTGATTCAAAGGATTATTTAACCTTATCCGCCAAAAGTCCTCCACCTCTTAGGTGGGGGATGAAGGCGGTTATGTGGAATTTATGCGAATAATTTCTTAGATCGCTTGTTCTGTGAATGCCTTCATGATACAATCAG
>DKQZ01000105.1:0-8866 GCA_002471975.1 Dialister sp. UBA7295
AAAGGGTAAGATTCATGCCGCTTTCGCGGCACGAGTATTTATGGGGAACGGGCACAAAAATTTCTCACTGCATCGGTGAGATTATATTTTCTGAAATGAAATCAAACCTGCGGAAATGGATAAAAGTATCCGTTTTCCACAGGTTTAATTGATTTGCAGGGATATTTTGAAAATATATTTTCAGGAAATTTTTCTAAAATCCGAGTAAAATAAAGTGAGACTTTAGATTTCCCGGGATTGTCAGTCCCCTGTTTATCGTGAATGAAATTTAAAGGAGGTTCCTATGGAATTTACAGAAGTCATCAGAAACCGCTTTGCCTGCAAGAAATTTGGCAGTCGGAAAGTATCGAAAGAAGTACTGGAGGAAATCCTGGAAGCCGGACGGTTCGCCCCGACGGCCAAAAATCTGCAGGAGCAGAAAATTTACATGCTCGAATCAGAAGAAGCCCTTGCAAAATTTGATAAAGCCACTCCCTGCCGCTATGGGGCACCGATCGTCCTCATCGTTGCCTATGATAAGGAAAACGTCTTCACCTATCCCGGCGGAAAACGGGATTCCGGCATCGAAGATGCCTCCATCGTGGCCACCCATATGATTCTCGCTGCAGAAAATGCAGGAGTGGACAGCTGCTGGATCAATTTCTTCGATCCCGACAAACTGAAAGAATCCCTGAGCCTTCCGGACAATGAAGAAATCCTCATGGCTCTCGACCTGGGCTATGGGGCCGAAGGCGTAAAAGCCCTGCCGAACCATACTCATCGGAAAGATTTGTCCGAAACGGTCCGGTATCTGTGAATCAATCCGTCGATTTAAATGATTTCTGTATGAAAGGAGAGAAAATGAATACCTTTATCTGTTATGACCGCTGCGGAACCTGTAAGAAGGCGAAGAAATGGATGGATGAAAACGGCATTTCCTATACCATCCGTCCCATTAAGGAGGAAAATCCGACAGTAGAAGAGCTGGAAAAATGGATCCCCGAAAGCGGAAAGGAACCGAAGAAATTCTTCAATACCAGCGGCAAAATCTACAGGGAGGAGAAGCTTTCCGCCCGGCTCAAAACCATGAGCGAAAAGGAAATGATCGGCCTTCTTGCCACCGACGGCATGCTGGTGAAACGGCCCATCCTCCTTTCCGGCGATAAAGTGCTGGTAGGTTTTAAACAGGAAGAATGGGAAGAAGCCCTTCTGAAGAAGTAAATACTATTCGTCAATAGGGAAGTGAAGCTATAACTTTATACTTTGACCGGTCCGTCATATGGTGCAACTGTATATTCCACGGGCAGCACTTCCTGTTTTGACAGGAGGAGCTGCTCTTTTTATAATGAAAGGAAAGAAGTGGCAGAAAAGAGGGATGAATATGCTCAGCATTTACTACGGACCCATGGACGGGGCTATTTATAATACGGCTCTTTTCTTTAAGAATGATTATGAAGATGCCTGGATCGTGGATCCGGAGGTCAGGGAGATGGTGCGGGATGTAGACCATTCGGAGGTCCTGGAAAGCGGGGTCATTGACAGTCCCGTGCTGGGCAAGATCCCGCCGATTGGCCTTTCCGGGGGCGTAAAGACACTGATCCTCATCAAATTTGAACCGCAGAAAATTTTCAACGCCTCCACCTGCGGAGATAATTGTGCCAAATGGATCCTGAAATTGGCGGAAAAAGAGGACCGCACGATCAATCTCCGGCATCTGATGGATTTCGGGGGAAAGCCGTTTACCATTAAAATCCTGAATACGAATCAGATTGTTCATTCCATGAAAGAACTGGTACCCATTGCTGGTTTGTATGTGTGAGGGCTCATTATGAAGGGCATTCATCAGGTCATTATCCAGAATAAACGGATTCATTTCCGGTTTGAGGTTCGTAGAAATATTACGATTATCTGCGGAGACAGTGCTACCGGCAAGACCACGCTTATCGATATGATTTCCGAATATATCAATCATCCCGAAGATAGCGGCGTGAGCCTTTCCTGCGATAAATCCTGTTATGTACTGGAAGGCTCACTCTGGCAGGGGCAGCTCTCCGTGATACATGACAGCATCGTATTCATTGATGAAGGGAACCGGTTCATCAGCACTCCGGAATTCGCGGAAGCCATCAGGGGGACTGACAATTATTACGTCATCGTGACCAGGGAAAGCCTGCCTGCTCTCCCTTACAGCGTCAATGAAATATATGGGATCCGCATGTCCGGCCGCTTTGGCAGGCTGCAGCAGGTATATAATGAGTTCTATCCTGTCTACCCGGCTGAGCCCCGGATAGCTGTCGAACCGGACGAAATCATTACGTAAGACAGTAACAGCGGTTTTGATTTCTTCCGGACCGTCACGGAAGATTCATCAATTCGGGTGACCTCAGCCAAAAGGAAATCCAATGTATTTGCCCTGGCCAATCCGTCGGAACATGTGGAAAGCAGCAGGTTTTTCAGCTGGGAACGTTTCTTTACATTTCTTTTGATTTCCAAAACCGAAGGGACCTGGCTTCATTATGCCAGAAGGCGGTTGAACGAAGCTTATACAAAAGGACCAATCCGTCAGGCTATCCTGCAGGTGATGGCGCCGATACTGATCGAATGCAGGGATCAGGATAAGTAACACATCAATAAAACGTCCATGAGAGTGAATGCTTTCATGGGCGTTTTTTAGTGGATAGCAATCATCTGATTCCCGTCAAAACATTTATATTTCCTGTCCTGCAGGATGTTCCCGGACAGGAAACAGGACCAGCTCCGGAGTTCGGGATGGCCCGGCGGGAGGAGGGCCGGCTTTTGGTAAAAAGAAAACCCCCGGATAGTCCGGGGGTTCAGTAATAGCTTTAGCGATTTTTGCCTGCGACGAAGGGATCACCGGGCGACAAGCTTTTGAAAAGGAATGAAAATAAAGTTTCTTATTTCATCAATATCATGATGCTCATGATTGTATTGACTACGGCCACAATGGGGCGGAGGACTCTGTTTACTTTATTTCTGTCCAGTTTGCTCATGAGCCAGGGGCCCAGAAAAGCCCCGATTAAGGTGCCGGAGAGGAGGTATTTCACGAGCTCCCAGTCCACTCGTCCTACGGAAAGGTGCATGAGGAATCCCACCACACTCATCACGCAGATGACAAAGACTGAAGTCCCTACAGCTGCCAGGGGAGTGCAGCCCAGGATGAAAAGGCCCGCCGTAATGGGTCCACCGCCGGAAAGGCCGACGAGTCCGCATAGAAGGCCTCCGATGATGCCAAAGCCTCCTGCTTTGAGCTTGTCTTTTTTCGTCAGGTCTGCTTCGCTGTGGACTTCGTGTTTTGGGGGACGGATGCAGGTCCAGGCCATCTGCAGGGCAAGGACGAGAAGGATGATGCCGGTCATTTTGTTGTAAATCCAGAGGGGCAGAAGGGTAGAGAAAAAAGAACCCACGATGGCTCCCGGAATACAGCCGGCAAGCAGGTAGAGGGCCAGGTGACGATGCACGTTTCCCGCCCGGTAATGGGAAAAGGCTCCCATCATGGCTGTCGGAATGACGGTAGCCAGAGAGGTGGAAGCAGCAATATCCGGCGGGATATCACAAAGTCCCGTGAGCACGCCTACATAGACGGCGCCTCCTCCCCCGCCCAGGGAAATAATAAATAATCCGGCCAGAAGGCCGATGATGGTGAGAATGTAGAAGGGCATAGGAACTCCCGATTGGAAAAATGAGGGATATCAAAGAAACGGGACTGACTGAAGTCTTCATATGTGCTGTTCGTTCTTCGTGATTCGTGGTTCGTGAAGGTGTGCCGCCGATGCGGCACGAATATATGGGATTGTGCACAGGCGGATCGTTTTCCATTGGGAAAAAGTATTTCCATATTTTGAGAAATGGCTAACGGCTAATAGCTAATGGCTAATGGCATTAGTGTCTGAAATGATTACCCGTTACCTATTCACGATTAGCTATTACCCATGAACCGCTTTACGCACATATTCAATCAGTTCCGCCACACCCCGGCTCGCTTCTTTCCTGCATAGGAGTCCCACGCCTCCGGCGGGGATGTCGGAGGGGACGGCTTTGAGGTAGCCGGAAAAATTATGGGCCCAGACGGAGTGAATGATGGTGAGATCATCGGAGAAAAGGCTCTGCATGCGGCTTTTCATGTCATAGGCTTTATCGAGGAGCACTACTTTGGCTTCTCCGGGCAGCATGGTTTCGAAGGGAAATGCCATGGAGGCGTATTTCCCGGCCAGAATGGTTTTCCCGCAGAGGTCCTCTTTGTGAATGATTTCTTTGGCGGAAAGGGGATTGTCGGAGGCCATGAGGAAGGTAAAGGTATCTTCGAGAAGAGGCACATAGAAAAGGCCTTCCAGGGCGCAGGGCTTTGGCTGGGCTACCGTGGTGATGTCTGCTTTTCCTTCGCGGATATCATCGAAATGGGAGTCCGAGGGGACGTAGGGGAATTCCAGAAGGCTGTAAGGATGGTCCGCCTGAAAAGCGCGGTAAGGTTTCAATATGAAGGCAGGGAGGCCTTCGTCTCCTCTTGCATAGCGGATGTGGTATTTTTCCTTCTTCAGGAGTTCCCGGCCGTAAGAGCGGGCTTCCCTGTATTTCGCAAGGATTTCCCTGGCCGTTTCATAGAGACGGGCCCCTCCGGGAGTGAGCTTTACCCCGTGGCTTGTCCGGTAGAAGAGGGGAAATCCCGCTTCCTTTTCCAAAAGGTTCACCTGCTGCATGAGGGCAGAGGGAGTGATGAACAGGAGTGCGGCGGCTTTTGTGAAAGAGCCGCATTCGGCGGCTTTGATGAATGCTTCGAGCTGGCGGTCGGTCATTTTGGTCTCCTTTGACGGATAGACTCAAGTCCCTGCATTACCTTTAGCGAAAGGAATTGGGATTGGGAATCAGGGAAGGCGGCGCGCGACAGTAAGGCGTGCCTTTTTGATTATGGAAATAGTGAAATGCCCCTGACCTGTCAGCTGATAACCGATAACAGCTGATGTAAGAAAAGGGTTTGGGACTATTAACTATCAGCCATTACCCATTAGCTATGAACAAATTTCTATTTCTAATTATAGGCAGTTTGGCTTGCCTTCTCAACCGGCATGAAGTAAAACCTTCATACCGATGCATAGATTGACTATTCCGGGTGAAATAAAAAACAGGTATAGTGAATCCATAAGGAGGCGATGGTATGAACAGAATCATTCATACGGCACATTATGATTTAGTCACATTTTTCACCGATGCGAAGAGCTTTTATGTGACGGCCACCCTGGTCGTAAAAGATGGCAGGGCCCTTCTGGTGAATTCATTCTTTATCCGGTCCTCGGCAGAGGAAGTGGTTTCCTACCTGAAGGCCGAAGGCCTGACGCTGGAAAAGATTTTCATCCAGCACGGGGATCCGGACTATTATTTTGGCTTGGAAAGGATCCGCGAAGCGTTCCCGAAGGCCTATGCCTATGCCACAAAGGAAACGGCAGAGCATATCATGAATACCCTCTGCGGAAAAGTCACTTTCTGGTATCCTGTGCTGAAAGAGGAAGGACCCATCAATCCTGTCATTCCGGCGGTGCTTGAGGGAGAAAGTTTTGATTTCGAAGGATTCACCTTCAAAGTGGTGGGAAACGATCTCACCCGCACCTCTCTTTATGAAGAAACAGAAATGGTCCTTCTTGGCGGCATTGACGTTTTCAATGAAATTCATGTATTTCTCGCCGACACGGCATCCGAAGAAGACAGAAAGGCCTGGATTTCCAGAGTGAAAGAGCTGGAAGCTTTGGAACCGTCCATCGTCATCCCTTCTCACGGGGTTCCAGATGGCTCCTTCGATACAAAGGCTTTGGCTCACACGGCAGCATACCTGGAAAAGTCCATCTCTTTTGAGAAGGAAACAAAGACAGGCAAAGAGCTGGCAGACAAACTCCTTGCAGCTTATCCGGAGGCAAAGAACAGCGAAATCGTATCTCTGGGCGCAGGAGTCGTGAAGAAGGAGATACAGTGGAATTGAGTCTTTAGTCCGTTTGTTGATTTAGTTCAACTGCGGTTTTCGTGATTCGTGATTCGTTCTTCGTGATTCGTGAAGGTGGCGGCCTCACGGCCGCGAGTTTGTATGGGGACTTTGCACAGGCGGGGCTGAAAATCACGTATCGGTTTTTATCAAGTGACGCTGCCGCAGGGCATGAGAATGGGAAAGGCTCCCCTCGATAGGGGAGCTCCCGCAAAGCGGGTGAGGGGACGAACGGCACTATGTTGGAGAATCATATAGCAGTTACTCTGGACAGAATTACATACGGTATTCGGGAATTAGCCTCATCACGTCACGCGCCACTCGTGTCATTCCCGAGATTTCGGGGCGCGGGATTCGTGAAGGTGGCGGTCTGATGGCCGCGGAATTTATATGGGGACTTTACACAGGTGGAGAATTTATCGTCGGACCCTGAAGTACGCCAGCTCTATGTGAGAAACCATTCACGATGAACCATTCACTATGAACTGCCGGCACATCCATATTTCCAAATCAGCTATTTATTATATGTATATAATAGGAGGCAAAAAAATGACGTTTTTTGATCGCGTAAAGGGTAAGAAACTGACTGTCCGTTATGAATCGGGGTTTGCATTTACCATTGTGTACCCGGAGGAAGGTCTCCTTTCCTGGAAGGCGCTGGGCGAATCGATTGCGGTGACCCAGGAGGAGGAAAAGTATGAAGTCCTGGAAATCCGGGACGGGCTGTACTTTGTGAACTGGGTGGAAGGTCCGGGGACTGTGCTCTCCCAGCTCCTTGATTTCGAAAGCGGCAAGGTTTCCGCTTTCATGACCTGGAATGATGATACTGCCTTTGGCAAGCGGGCAAAGATCCTTCACAAAGGTGTATTCACCGTAGAGGAGGCGTAATATGGGAAAACGGATGCCCGTCATTTTTTCCGGCCATGGCTCACCCATGATCGCGCTGGAACACAATGACATCACCGAAGGCATGCGGGAAGTGGGCGAAAAAGTGATTTTCGGATATGGAAAGCCGAAAGCCATTCTCGCCGTTTCCGCCCACTGGTATACGAGGGGGAGCTGGATCCAGACGGCCCCCGTGCCCAAGCAGGTCTACGATATGTACGGTTTCCCGAAGGAATTGTACGAAGTGAAATATCCGGTGAAAGGCTACCTTCCATTGACGAAACGGGTGGAAGAACTCCTGGGAAATACAGTGAAAGAAGATGATTCCTGGGGAATCGACCATGGCACCTGGACTGTCCTCATCCACATGTTTCCAAAGGCCGACATCCCGGTAGTCCAGCTCTCTGTAGACGGACTGGCAAAGCCTTCGGAAAATTTTGAAATCGGAAAGAAACTCTCGGCGCTCCGGGACGAAGGATACCTCGTTTTCGGAAGCGGAAATGTAGTCCATAACCTGAGAAGAGTGGAATGGGACAATGAAGGCGGGACTCCCATGACCTATGCTTTCAATGATTACGTAAAGAAAGCAGTGGCCAAAGGAAATACAAAGGCCCTGATCGATTATGAAAAAGGACCTTCCGCTGATTATGCGGTACCGACTCCGGACCATTACCTTCCCATCCTCTATACACTGGGAGCTGCCGAAGGGGACAAAGCGGAAGTTTTCAACGATGTCTGCAACCTGGGCTCCATGGCGATGACGGGATTTGTCTGGAGTCATTAGGCAGATACTGCGGTCTCAGTCAATATCGGTATTCGGGTCTTAGCTTCACCACGGCACGCCCCATTCGTGTCATTTCCGAGATTTCGGGGCGCGGGGTGCGGGGCTCGGGAAGGTGCGGCGCTGATGCGCCGCATTTTTAAATGGGACTTTGCACAGGCGGGGAGAGGAAAGACGGATTGCGGATTTGGGATTTCAGGAAGGCGGTGGCCGGATGGGCCCTTTTTTTGATGGGAAATGTATGCAGATAGGGATATTTGATACGCTTAATTATATAATACGGGAATATTAAATTTTCCCTTTTCAAAAGGCTTCTAATCTGCTATATTGATAACGGATATCAAATAAAATAATTTCTGAAAGGAGATTTCTATGAAAAAATTACTGATTGCCGCTCTGGCAGCTGCTTCTTTTATCATGATTCCTGCCCTGGGGAGCGAGGCCCATGCCTTCCCGCCGATCCGGGACAATGGAATGATTTCCAGACTTCAGAAGGAAAGACAGGATGAAGCGAACAAGGAACTGGTCGTGAATTTCTGGAATGAAGTGTTCAACAGGCACAATGCATCCATCATCGATACGGCGGTAGGAGACGTGTACACCCAGCACAGTCCGGGATTTGCGGATGGGAAAGAAGCTTTCAAGACGGCCATCTCCGGATTCCTTGCTGAATTCCCGGAAAGCACGGCGGAAATCAAAAGGGTGGCAGCCGACGGGGATCTTGTCTTTATTCATAACCATATCAAACTGAACGCAGCCGACCGCGGCCAGTCAGCCGTCGATATTTTCCGTGTGGAAAATGGAAAAATCGTAGAACACTGGGACATCATTCAGGACGTCTCGGAAAAAGCGGAAAATAACAACACCATGTTCTGATGGAATTAAGAACAAAAAGAACCGCCTCCGGCCCGAAGGTGGTTCTTTTTTATGAAATAGGTTAGAAATATAAAATTCCCGGAAGCAACAGTACCCATGGCGTAAAACAGGATGCACCCCGCTTGACATAAATCCAAAGTCAGCAGGTACGAGGCAAACTTCCCGATCCCGACCGGCTGACAGAAATCGGAAGTCAGCAGGTACGAGGCAGACTTCCCGTTATCGCCGCCTGTCGAAAATTCGAAGTCAGCAGGTACGAGGCTAACTTCCCGATCCTGCCCGCCTGGCAGAAATCGGAAGTTACCACGTACGAGGCTGACTTCCCGTTACCGCTCGCCTGACGAAAATCCGAAGTCAGC
>DKQZ01000105.1:8897-10635 GCA_002471975.1 Dialister sp. UBA7295
CCGAAGTCAGCAAGCACGAGGCAGACTTCCCGATACCGCCCGCCTGACAAAAATCGGAATTCAGCAGTCACGAGGCTAACTTCCCGTTACCGCTCACCTGTCAGAAATCCAAAGCCACCAAGTACGAGGCAGACTTCCCGATACCGCCCGCCTGACGAAAATTCGAAGTCGGCAGGTACGGGGCGAACTTCCCGATCCCGCCCGGCTGACAGACATCCGAAGCCAGCAGGTACGAGGCTGACTTCCCGATCCCGCCCGCTTGACAGAAATTCGAATCCAGCAAGTACGAGACTGACTTCCCGACCCCACTGAACACATTATTTCCAAAGAATGTCCCATTCGCGATTTCTATGATATAAATATGTTATAATAAAATCGGTTATAAAGAATTTCGAGAGAAGGAAGGGAAGCCGGATGGGTCATATACGGAGGCGGGTAGACAATTACACCATTCTCATCCTGCCTATTGACAAAGGCCAAAACTCCATCGATGCCATGGCGGCCCTTCGCGTGCGGGACGGGAAAGAAGCCGGGTCTCTTTTCATTGAGAAGCCAAAAGACGGGGACCCTGAAATCATGCGGGAAAGGTTCGATGCCTTTCAGGATTTTCTCTCCAATGATCTCGTCCTTCTCACCAATTACAGTGATGCCCGGCCGGTGATGGACAAACTGTACCAGGGCTGGGTCGGCGCATTTTTCACGAATACTGCCATGGATGCCCTTCCCCAGCTCGAGGAAGCCGCTTCCCGCTCGGGCAATCCGGAAGCTTTCAGGGCAGAAATGGAAAAAGCCCGGCAGACGGAAGACCTGCTCGCAAAGGCCCGGGCGGTTCATGGGCTCTATGAAAAGGCAGCGGACATTCTTTTCGGTTATCAGGAAGGCTATCCCTACTGGATTTCCAGACTTCCCAAAGAAGAAGAACGGTACATGGCCCTTCACCTGCCAAAGCGGAAAACCCTTGGGAAAGCAGCGGCCGCCTGGGCCTTCGGACTTCACTATTTCTACCTGGGAGAGCCGAAAAGAAATATTCTTTACCTCCTCACCCTGGGAGGCTGTTTGATCTGGACGTTCTTCGATCTCTATCGCCTGCCTCTCTTGGTGGATGAGGCCAATGAGAGAATCGCGGAAAAAGTCTATGCCGAAGCGCCGAAAATCAATGTGCCCGGGCTTTCCGGCTGGATTCAGGAAAAATAGTGGTATTTCCACAGGGCAGACTGCTATAATGAAGAAAAGCAGGAAGCAATCACTTTTCATTCCATAAGGAGAAAACCATGCAGGGCGGCGACGCAGACGAATTTATCGATTATATGAATGACGGAGAAGCCTCCGTACGGCACAGAGGGTATGTGTACCGTTTCTCAGGATTGAAATATCATCCCGGGAGGGGCACTTACAGCGTGAGCGTGGAGAAATACCGCTTTACAAGGGAACCTTTCGAGGAATTTATGGAACTGGTCTATAACTATGAATCCGATGATCCCGATGACGTTCTCGACCATTTGGCCGAAGACATCCTCTGGGATGGGAAAAGCTTCTATGAACTGGAAAAAGCGCTGACGTGGATAGACTGGTGAGTCACTTGGCAGTTACTGTGGATTGAGTCAGCTGCGGTATTCGTGAGTTACCCTCATCTCGGCGAGCCCCGATAGAGAAAACTTCGAGATTTCGTGGTTCGTGATTCGTGGTTCGTGAAGGTGTGCCGCTGATGTGGCACATTTTTTAATTGGGATTTTGCACA
>DKQZ01000105.1:10669-13213 GCA_002471975.1 Dialister sp. UBA7295
GGGAAGGTGGCGGCCTGATGGCCGCCCTTTTTGGATTGGGATTTTGCATGGGCGGGGAAAATCCCGGTACTTCATGTCTGTCGAATGACTGCGTCAGCACGTATGAGACATCCCTCCCGGGACCGCCGGCCGGACAGAAACCGAAGTCTTCCCGTCGGAGGTCTTCTTCCCGATATCGTTCTCATGCTATAATAAAATCAGATATTGAGCATGGGTCAATTTATCCGCAAAGGGGTGCTTTTTATGGGTTTACTGCTGAAAGCGGTGACAACTCTTGCCATTGGGGTTGTCGGAGCGATGATGGTTTCGAAGAAGAAAAAAGCCGAACCTTCTTTCACGATAGGAGAAAGCCGGTATCTTCTCGATGAGCCTACAGGGGTGAATCGTGACCCGGTGGAGATTTATTATTACCGCCCGCCCACCTGGTCTCCCGAGGATCCCGTCTTCATCGCATTTCCCGGCTACACGAGGACGGGGGACCGTTTCCGGACGAGGTTGGAGGCGCTTTCCGTGAAATACAATATGGTCATCGCCTCGCCGAAATTTTCGCCGGAGAAATATCCCGGGGCAAGGTGGTATCAGGAAGGAAATATTTCCGATGCCGAGGGAGAAGAGGGGCGCATCCAGCCCAGGGGCGAATGGACCTTTTCCGCCATTGACCGGGTGATTTCGGCCGTTCGCCGCCGCACAAGGTGCAAGGGAAAGGTCTACCTTTTCGGTCATTCCGCAGGGGGCCAGTTCATGCATCGCTATTCCCTTTTTGGCGACCATCCGCGGGTGGATGCCATCATCTGTGCCAATTCCGGCTGGTTCACCATGCCCGATGAAACGATTGCTTTCCCCTATGGCATGAAAGGACTTCCCGTTTCCGATGGAGATCTGGCCCGCGCCTTTGCCCGGCCCGTCTACATGCTCATGGGAGGCAATGATATTTCCAGAAAGAAACCGTTCCGAGACACCCCCGAGGCCGATGCCCAGGGCATGAACCGTATGGAACGGTGCAATAATTATTTCAAAGCCTGCGAGGCAAAGGCAAAGGAACTCCATGTGCCTTTCCGCTGGCAGAAATTCATCGTCCCCGGCGCTGCCCATGAAGGGGTGAAAATGGCGGAAGGAGCCATGAAACTCTTCTGCGAAGAACCGATGGACGAGACGTTGGGGATGTGAAAGGAAACCTTTTGAAATATAATATTTGTATTCTATATAAGCGTGTAAAGTTATCAGTTATCAATTCTTAGTTATCAGCGAAGGAAGGCCCGCGTCAAATGAGAAGCGGGCCTTTTGGATATGAACTGTTTCATAAAAGGCGGGATAACGGAAATCGTCAAGCCTCTCTTTATATAGAATTCATTTGAGATCTGCCCGCCTTCATCATTTATGGCGGGCCACCAACACTGCGAACTGATAACTGCGAACTGCAAACTTTTTCATGAAGCTGTTCATGATCATTTGCCATGAAGCGGCCGGCTATCAAAAATTTTTGCAATCTATCCCAATGTAGCGTATAATGAACTGAAACACATACCCAGTTGTCATCTGTTAACCAACTTAAAAAAACAGGAGGAAAGATGAAAAAAGCTATTATACTGTCCAGCGGAGGCGTGGATTCGACGACCTGCGTATCCCTGGCGGTGGACCGACTGGGAGCAGACAACGTGGTGACTGCTTCTATTTTTTATGGTCAGAAACACAAAAAGGAAATCCTGGCAGCAAGGAAAGTGGCGGAGTACTACCATTTGAAACATTATGAATTCGACCTCTCCCGGATTTTTCAGTATTCCAACTGCCCTCTGCTCTCCGGGTCCACGGAAGAAATCATTCACAAAAGCTATGCAGAGCAGATCGCGGAAAATGGGGCCGGAAAAGTGGCCACCTATGTGCCCTTCCGGAATGGCCTTATGCTCTCCACCGCGGCATCCCTGGCAGCGTCCCTCTTTGAAAATGAAGAAGTGGAAATATATATAGGAGCCCATGCAGATGATGCAGCAGGAGATGCCTATGCAGACTGCAGCGAACCCTTCCTCAAAGCCATGAATGATGCCATTTCCATTGGTACCTACGGGAAAGTCCATCTCGTCTTCCCCTTTGCCAATATGAATAAAGCCGGCGTCGTGGCCACGGGACTCAAACTCCATACGCCCTATGAACTCACCTGGAGCTGCTATGAGGGGGGAGAAAAACCCTGCGGCACCTGCGGAACCTGTATCGATCGGGCGAAAGCCTTCGCGGCAAACGGAGTCAAGGATCCGGCTCTTAATTGAGTCATCTGTCAGATACCATGGCTTGAGACTACTTCGGTATTCGGGAATTAGCCTCACCGCGGCACGCCCCCTTTGAGAAAACTTCGATATTTCGGGGTGCGGGATGCGGGGTGCGGGGAGGTGCGCCGCTGATGCGGCGCGAATATAAATGGGGATTTTGCACAGGCGAGGGTGAAAGCCTGTATCGATTGTTATCAAGTGACACTTCAGTAGGGCGTGAGGATGGGAAAGGCTCCCCTCCAGGCCCCCCCGAAGTTCGGGGGGCTGTCGCCGAAGGCGACTG
>DKQZ01000039.1 GCA_002471975.1 Dialister sp. UBA7295
CATACTTCTTCAGCAGCCTCCCTGGATGGGAAGGTGTCCGCGGAGCGGACGGATAGGTGATAGCGTTTCAAGGCACACATGAGACTAACTGTCAAAACACCCCGGGGACAAATGAGACAATCGGTCCGTGAAAAGGCTCCCCTCACAGGCCCCCCGAAGTTCGGGGGGGCTGTCGCCGTAGGCGACTGGGGGGATGTACTCTCGTACAAGTCGATAATGAGCTAAAAGGTAAACTCATCCCGGGGAGCTCCGGCGAAGCCGGTGGGGGACGAACTGCACTTTCGACACTAAATTTTCCTCGTCGCTGTAGATTCGCGTCCCCCATCGGGGGA
Organism: Dialister sp. UBA7295; assembly: GCA_002471975.1. GTDB lineage: Bacteria > Bacillota > Negativicutes > Veillonellales > Dialisteraceae > Dialister. The sequence goes on from DKQZ01000039.1 coordinate 333, forward strand.
AGCTCCCGCGAAGCGGGTGAAGGGGGCTATCCATCGAAAGAATGCCAATTGCCACAAAAGCCTCATGCGTTACGTACTAAAGATTCCTTTCGGAACCCGGAACTTCCATAGGACCCTCATTCCGCACTATCCATGCAAGGCACATACGCTGAAAACTCCCTCCATCCAGATGGGAGCCAAAGGCAAAATCAAAACTGCGGCGCCCATGAATTTGCGCCTCACCGCCCCTAATCCCTAATCCCCAATTCCTAATCCCTTTGACAGGGACGAACTGCACATATGAGGAAAAATATCCCCGTCGAAATTGTCCAGCGTCCCCCAACAGGGGAAGCTCCCGCAAAGCGGGTGAAGGGGGCTATCTATCGCAGCCAGAGAAATTGTCTCAAACCGCAGCCCCGTAACGTTAAACTATAAATCTTGCGTCCGAAGGCCGCACACCTTCCCGAATTCCGAAATCCGCAGTCCCCCATCCGTCTTTTCATCCCACCCCGATTCAAAAGTCTTCTGTCCCGAACGTTTCCCTTTCGAATGAGAGTCTCCATTCCCGCTTCACAGCCATGTTAAGATAAAGGTAAAGGAACAATCAAACGAAAGGAGGCGCTCCATGCTCACCATCGATCATCTCTATTTCTCCTACACCGGGAAAGCTCCCTGGCTTCTGGAGAATATATCCCTTCATGTGGAAAAGGGCGAATATATTTCCATCGTAGGCAATAACGGCAGCGGGAAGAGTACGCTCCTGAAGCTGATTCTTGGATTTCTAAGCCCTTCCAAAGGTGCCCTCGCCTGCCGGGCAAAGCGGATCGGCTATGTGCCCCAGATGCCGGCAAGGGACAAAGCCTTCCCCATTACCGTGGAAGAAGTGATTCATTCCTATGGGAAGCTTCTTCATCTCTCCTCCATTCCGGTGAAAGACATCCTTTCCGTCACGGGGATGGAAGATTTCTCCCGTGAACTCATGGGCAATCTGTCAGGCGGCCAGCATCAGAAAGTGCTCATCGCAAGGGCCCTCATGGGACGCCCGGACCTTCTCATCCTGGACGAACCCTCCACAGGCGTGGATATCGAAAGCCAGCAGGAAATCTATTCCGAGCTTTCCCTCCTGAACCGTGAGAAAAAGCTCACCGTCCTTTCCGTGGAGCACAATCTGGTGGAAGCGGGCAAAGTTTCCACCCGGCTTTATCATGTGGATCATGGAAAAGGCCATCTCTGCAGCGTGGACCATTATATCAGAGAGTATATCGAAAAGGAGGGAGGCCATGTTTGAATATGCTTTCATGAGGAATGCCCTCTTTATTTCCATCTGTATCGCCATCCTCTGTCCCTGCATCGGAATTTTCCTCGTGCTAAGGCGTTACTCCATGATTGGCGATACCCTGGCCCATTCGTCGCTGGCCGGCGTCACCCTGGGCCTTCTCTTCCGGGAAAGCCCGGTCCTCGTATCTTTTGCTTTTACCGCTCTCGCAGGACTTTTCATCGAATACCTCCGCCAGTATTTCAGGAAATATACGGACCTCATTCTTTCCATCGTTCTTTCCATTTCCGTGGGGATCGCCATCACCCTTATTTCCTCAGGCCTTCTCCATGCCAATGCGGATGCCTACCTTTTCGGCTCCATGCTCACCGTTTCTCCTGCAGACATGATGATTACCGCAATTCTGTCCCTGCTGGCCCTTTTGACGGTCATTTTCAATTACCACCAGCTTTTATACATTACCTATGATGAAGAAGCGGCACGGATTGCGAAAGTCCCGGTGAAACGGCTGAACTACCTCTTTGCCTTCCTCGCAGCGGCAGCCATTTCCGTATCCATCCGGTCCGTAGGAATTCTTGTCATCACTTCCATGATTACCCTTCCCGTAGCATCGGCCCTCCAGCTGGGGAAAGGTTTCAAAACCACCTGCCTCTTCTCCCTGCTCTTCAGCTTTATTTCCATTCTCGGCGGATTTTTCCTCGCCTATTTCATAGGAGCTGCCCCGGGAGGCATTACCGCCCTCACCAGTGCGGGAATTCTCCTCCTCACCATTCTGGCAAAGCAGGTGAAGAAATGAAGAAATACTGGAAATACGGGGCCCTCTCCCTGGCCCTTCTCCTCTCTGCCTGCGGCCATGAAACGCCTCCGCCCTCGGGAAAAATTCCCGTAGTCGCCTCCTTTGGAGCCATGGAAATCCTCACGAAAGAAATCGGGGGAGACCTGGTCCAGATAGACTCCATGGTCCCCGCAGGAATGGAGCCCCATGACTTTGAACCCAGGACAAAAGATCTGTTGAAAATAAAAAATGCCCGCCTTTTCGTCTATAACGGCATGGGCATGGAACACTGGGCAGATAAAGTCCTCTCCTCTGCTTCCCATGACAATCTCATCATCGTGGAAGCATCGAAAGGCATTCAGCCCATCCCCATCGTAAGCGAAGAAGAACGGGCAGAGCACGGAAACTACGATCCCCACACCTGGCTGGGCCTCTCCGAAGCAAAAGAAGAAGCCCGGGCCATCCGGGACGGCCTCATTTCCGCAAGCCCTGACAACCGGGAAACCTTCGAGAAAAATTACACCCGATTTTCCACTGAAATCGATGAAATTAGAAATAAGGCCAGAAAATCCATCGCCGTCGCCCGACGAAAAGAACTGGTCACCGGCCACGCAGCCTTCGCTTATCTCGCCAGAGATTTAAACCTTTCCCAGGAAAGCGTAGAAGACGCCTTTGCCACCGGTGAACCGCCGGCAAGGAAACTCATCGAACTCATGGAATACTGCAAAGCAAGAAAAGTAAAAACCATCTTCACCGAAGAAATAATGGATCCCGCTTTGGCCCGGACCCTCGCCGAAGAAGCAGGAGCCAGAATAGAAACCCTGGATACCATGGAAACCGCAGATCACGAAAGGTATGCAGACGTGATGAGGGAAAACGTAAGGAAAATCGTGGAAGCAGTGAAGTAGTTTTTAGTTTTTTAGTGGTTAGCCGTTAGAAGGAATTAGGGATTAGGATTTAGGGATTAGGGGCGGTGGCGCTGCGTCAGTAAGAAGGCAGCGCCTTTTTATATTTTTAATTAGAATCAATTCGATATACATAAAAAGAGCCCGCAATCGGGCTTTTTTACATGAGGAAATCCTCATCAAGACACATATGAGACTGACTGAGGAAACGTATCAGGAACAAATGCCTCAAAGGTCCCGCGAGTTGGCTTCCCCTCGGGGAAGCTGGCTGCGAAGCAGACTGAAAGGGCAAGGAATGTAATCCCGGCGGCCAAAGGCCGCCAGATGCGAAAACCTTCCCTGGATAGGGAAGGTGTCGACGAAGTCGACGGATGGGATGATTAATGTTTTCCCTGCACTATCCATTCAAGACGCATGCGAGAAAAAAGTAAGGCATGCTGCCGGGCCCCACCCTTTCGAGTGCTGAAAGGGTGGGCGAAGCGGCCGGGTAAGTTCATCTTTCACGCAAGGCACATACGAGACTGACTGCCATAACATCCTCGGGACAGATAAAACAATCAGAATTCAGAAGGCCCTCCTCGATAGGAGGGCTCCGCGACAGCGGTGGGAGGACGAACCGCACTTTGTTAGATACTCATCCCCGGCGATTTTCCAGCGTCCCCCAACGGGGGAAGCTCCGCCAAAGGCGGTGAAGGGGGCCATCTATCGCAGCCGGAGAAATTGTCTCAAACCGCAGCCCCGCAACGTCAAACTATAAATCTTGCGGCTGAAGGCCGCACATCTTCCCGATATTCCCGAGACTCCCGATCATCCCCGACAACCCCGATTCAAAAGTCCCTCAGCTTACAGTTTTCCTTTTCCCCCAAAGTCTTTAAAGACGAACTCCCATATAAATCTTGCGGCCGAAGGCCGCACACCTTCCCGAGATTCCCGAAATGAACCCCGACCATTCCCGATATCCCCGATTCAAAAGCCATCTACACTGAAAATCCCCATATAAAAAATGGCGCCCATTATATATTAAAGGCGCCACCTTCCCGAATTCCGAAATCCGCAGTCCCCAATCCGTCTTTTTATCTCACTCCAGTCAAAAATCTTCTCACTCCGGATTCAGCAATTCCCCCACCAGCTCATCCAGAGCCTCCTCGAAATTCCCATCTTCTTCGCCTCTCCGTTTCCCGTAGGAGTGCCGTTTTTTCCTTTTCTTCACCCCTTTATCGAGGCTGGAAAGTTCATATCTCCATCCGTCCTGATGCATGGCGTGGGCCCGTTTGGCGAGGACCATGGAAGCGAGGCCGAAATCCTGGGTAATGACGATATCCCCGGGACGGCAGTCTCCCACGATGGCCCAGTCCGCGGAATTTGCCCCGCGGGGAACCCGGATGATCCGGCTGTAGGACGATTCCATTTCCCTCGAATCATCGCAGTAAATGAAACAGGAAATCCCATAGGCAGCGGCGATCCGCTCCGTTTCCCGAATCACGGGGCAGGCATCGCCGTCAATGAGGATGCGGAAGGAAATATGTCCTGATTTCTTCTCCCTCACCGGCAGGCCGCCGGAAAGGGACGCCTTTCCCGATTTCCACAAGGAAATAAATTCCGTGAGCTTTTCCTCCTCCACCGGCCAGATTTCCTTCCCCTCATACTCCAGCCGATCCTCCATCCGTCTCCAGAGCATATGGAAAATATCCCGCCACCGGGGCCTGTCCCTGGCCGGAATGGTCTTCGGGTACTCCGCCAGGAAACGCTCGAATTCCATTTCCCACTCATCATACGCCCGGGAACGCATGACCTTCTCCACATAGGTCCCGATTTCCTCATACACCTCCGGATGCTCCTCCAGGAAATCACGGGTACTCATCATGAGCGGCTCCGTCCGGTAAGGCTCCGGATTTTCCGAGTAATCGTGGCCCGTAAGGAAATGAAAAAGAGCCCCCGCGAAAAGCCTCTCCTCCTCCGACGAAAACCAGCCCATTTCAAGACAGCGGAAATTGCCCACGTCATACAGCGGAAATCCCGAGAGTTTCTCTATTTCCACCATTTCCACAGGAAATACTTCCCCCGTCAGAAGCCCCTTCGCCCGGGCAAAGAGGACTCCATCCCTTTCAATGAGGAAATAATGATCATTCACCTGACATACATGCAATAAGAACACCTCCTTTGGCTATCATTTTAGCACAGAGAAAAAGGACGTGTAGTCCATCAGGTCTGAAAGTTAGCAATTCTCAGTTATCAGTTCCCGGAGAAACCGGCCAACCGGATCATAAAGACAGGGAATCTTATCTTTATGATGATCTCAAATATAAAAAGGTCCGCTTCCAACTTTTGATGCGGACCTCATTCACTGAGAACTGCGAACTGATAACTGATAACTTTTACTCCCAAGCCTCCTGCTTTTATAATAAGAACAGCTTAAGGAGGTATTACTATGGAAACATTACTGGAAAAAGCAAAGAGAATCGCAGAAATTTACCACAAAGGGCAGGTGGACAAAGCAGGAAAGCCCTACATGAACCACCTCCGGGCCGTATCAGACGGAGTCAGAGGCCTGGGTGAAACCTATGCCGTCATCGGCCTGCTTCACGATACGCTGGAAGACACGGACATGACCATCGAAAAACTGCAGACCCTCTTCGGAGACAAAGTGGCAAATGCCGTCTCCCTCCTCACCCATGATGACAAAATCCCCTACCTGGACTACATCCGGGGAATCAAAAAGAGCGGCAATCCCTATGCCATAGAAGTCAAAAAATCAGATTTACGAAATAATATGGACCTCTCCCGCCTGCCCGCCATCACGGAAAAAGACAGGAAACGGCTGAAGAAATACCAAAAAGCCTATGAGATTCTGTGTGAGAAATAAGCGGTTAGTTGTTAGCCGTTAGCCGTTAGCCGTTAGTTTTTGATTCTCATGGCAGCCGCGAGAAAAAGCTTAACGAAATTCTAATGATACAAAATGCACTTTTTTTCTACTATATCTATAGAAGGCAAAAAGAGCGAGGCCTCGGACCGAGGTCCCCTGCGATTCGCTGAGCGCTCAAAAATTTAATGCGGATCGGGATCAAAGTCCACGTGCCCTTCAAGCTTTCCATCCTCGAGGAATTCATATTTCCAAAGTCGTAAAAAACAAAACAAGTCCTCCCCCCTCAAAAGGAAATGGGAAAACGAACAACCGGCCCCTCCGCGCCCCTTACTGTTACTCACAAAGCATTGCGCTTCCGCTGATAAGTCATGATCCGGAACTCCGGGATCTCGGATATTCTCCATTCCAAACTTACGGGAGGACTTCTTTTCGTGCCCAAAGCCGCCAGTCGCCACATGCCAGGCGGCTTTTTTATTTCCTGTACTATCCATGCAAAGCACATACAAGACCGACTGGCGAAACCACCCCGGAAAAATGCCTCAAAAGTCCCGCGGACAGGCTTCCCCTCGGGGAAGCTGGATGCGAAGCAGACTGAAAGGGCAAGAAATGTAATCCCGCCGGCCAAAGGCCGCCAGATAGAAAACCTTCCCTAGATAGGGAAGGTGCCGAAGGCGGATGGGATGATGAATGTTTCCCTGCACTACAGATGCAAGGCACATTTGAGGAAAACGTAAAGCATGCTGCCGGGCCCCACCCTTTCGAGTGCTGAAAGGGGGGCCGCGGAGCGGCCGGGTAAGTTCATCTATCGTGCCAGGCCCATATGGGCCTGA
>DKQZ01000038.1:0-9278 GCA_002471975.1 Dialister sp. UBA7295
ATATTAATGTCGTTCACTATAAATTGATTTGAGTCAAATGGATTTAAGTAAACAGGTTTTAAATCTTAAGAATTTTAAATGATGTGCGGATTTTGGGTAGATGGGATAAAAACGGGTATCGGATATTTCACGAAGGAGGCTTTTTCCTGTTTTATGACGGTCTCAATTTCTCCATGTTCCTCTGTCCAGGTTGGCGGCGTCTTTGAGGGAAGCGTCGATTCCGCGGCCCCCAAGGACTTTCTGGAGGGATTTCCTTCGTTTCCTGTCGATGTACTGATGGCCTATGACGTCCGGGAGGAGGGCTCCCACGGAAATACCGATCAGGGTCAGCACGGCTTCCATTCCGCTCTGGAGGGCCATGAGGAGGGAAAGAAGGTCCATATTGTGTATATTGATAAGACCGAAAAGGAAACGGTACAAAAGGACGCCGGGAATGAGGGGAATGATGGCGGGAATATTCAGGATGAAAATGGGCGCATGAAGGTACCTTGACATGCTGAAATAGACCAGGGAAAGAAGGGCAGCGCCAAAGAAGGAGGCCCCGGCCATACTCATCTGATATTCCACCATGAGGAAATTCCTGGCGTCCACGGTAATGATAGCGCCAAGGCAGGCAAGGAAGATGTACCGTTTCGGCACATTGAACAGAATCGAAAAGCAGGCAGAACCCAGAGCGGCGGCCATGGCCTGGGCCAAATATAAACTTTCGGGAGCGACCTGAACTTCCGTGAAACTGGGGACATCAGTCATGGCGACGGCCCCGGCGATACCCATTGTCATGGCAAGTAAAATAAGGAGGGTATGGGTAATGCGGCACATACCGTAAATCAGGTAATTATTCAGGAAGTCATCCACTGCATTAATGAGAGGAACCCCCGGCACCAGGGTCAAGGCGCAGGCGGCCATGGGAAGAAAGGCAGAATGGTGCCCGGGGAGGTATGTGGAGTAAAAAGCAGCCAGCGTGGACGCAAAGGCGGAAGCGGCGATGACGATGTAGCCATTCATTTCCAGTTTTGCGCATCCGAATTTCACGATGGCCCCGATCATGGCGGCCAGCATGGTGTAGAGACCATCGTAAAAGTTTCCCCCGAAAATGGTACAGAATGCAGAAGAAGCCAGGCCGATGGCGAGGATTACCAGCCATTCGGGGTACAGCCTTTCATCACTGTGTCGGACCAGGTAATCCATGCTGCCGGAAAAAGTTTCCAGCGGAATCCGGTTGGCCAGGGCGGACCAGCTCATACGGCTCGTCTTCAGGACCGTTTCCATATTCACCCCGTGGCGGAAACATTTCCTGAACATGGTATAGCTATGTTCCCCATCGGTCACATTGATCATGATGGTGGAATAGGTGGTGTGGATGAGCACGTCCTGCCAATAAATGCCCAGGTACGCCGCGGTGCGCAGCATATCCCGGATCACTCTTTTCGTGGAGGAACCGTTCTCCAGCATCAGCTGTCCCGTGTCCAGGATGAGTTTCATCTTTTCACGGAGGGTCAAAGAATTCGTATTTGTATGAGTCAAAGGTAGAAATCCTTTCTATGAATAAAATCAGGGGCAGGAAAAAGAAGCATAAAAACGGGACCAACCGAAAAGAGACCAGAGGATGGGGAAATGCGGAGGAAAAATCTGAAAGCGTCGCAAATATAGATGGGAACTTCCCGGTACCGCCCGCCTGAGCAGAAAACCCTTCAAAGCAAGTATGAGGCAAACTTCCCGGTACCGCCCGCTGGAGCAGAAAACCGTTCACAGTACGTACGGGGCAAACTTCCCGGTATCGCCCGCCTGAGCAGAAAACCGTTCAAAGCAAGTATGAGGCAAACTTCCCGATACAGCCCGCTGGAGCAGAAAACCATTCAAAGCAAGTATGAGGCAAACTTCCCGATACCGCCCGCCGGAGCAGAAAACCGTTCAAAGCACATACGAGGCAAACTTCCCGTTATGGCTCGCCTGAGCAGAAAACCGTTCAAAGCACATACGAGGCAAACTTCCCGTTAAGGCTCGCCGGAGCAGAAAATCATTCACAGCATGTACGAGGCAAACTTCCCGGTACGGCCCGCCGGAGCAGAAAACCGTTCAAAGCACATACGAGGCAAACTCCCCGGTATCGCCTGCCTGGGCAGAAAACCATTCAAATCAAGCATGAGGCAAACTCCCCGGTATCGCCCGCCTGGGCAGAAAACCATTCAAAGCACATACGAGGCAAACTTCCCGATATCGCCCGCCTGAGCAGAAAGCCCTTCACAGCAAGTATGAGGCTAACTTCCCGATACCTTTCATCCACAGCCACTGAAATCTAATTATATTTCCAAATCTATTAAATGTTAAATAACCATATTTCATATATTATATATCTGGAAATAAAAATGCGTATTAAAGAGCTCACTTGCAGAAAAAACGGACTATCCTGCAGGAGAATGATAAAAATTGAATGAATTTCCACATAAAAAACCGCTTCCTTTGGAGAAGCGGTTTTACTTATAACGGATGACTCAGGACGGATTTTCCCCTCAGAACCTCGTGCTGTTTACGAAATCGATATAGCTCTCATACTGTCTGATGATTTCATAATCATGGAGGGGGAAGCATTCGCTTACCCAGCGTATCAGGAGCCAGGCACAGCCGATAAAAACGAGAAACTGCAGGATCCGGTGGATGAGGGAGTACACTTTTGATTTCCGCACCCAGTGGTCATTCAGGCTGTAAGCGCTATCATAAATCCACCGGTAGTAAAAGATGAGATAAGCCACGATCCCAATGCCCATGAGGGCCAGCCGGAGTCCGCCGATATGGGGCAGCACGATTACGCTGAACCACCGGATGGGATCCGAAGTGGCAAAGAACATTTCCCTCGGGCTCATCATGATGCCCATGTAGGTGTAATGGGTGAGGAAAATGAAGGCATTAAAAGAGAAAAACGCAATGGGGATGAGACAGATAAAGGCCGCCAGTTTCCGCCCCACCACCACTTTGCTGATCACGTTCATTACAAAGAAGATAAAAAGAAGGGATGCCACGGAGGTCAGGAAATAGGGGGAAAGGTGATTCAGCCGGGCGGCGGAAATGCCATTCCTGGCATGAATGAGGACGTATGGAAATATGAGGGTCCAGCCAAAGAAAGGGATATATCCGATGCGCCAGAACGGATGCAGGAGACTCTTCCCCGTAGTCAGTTCCGTGAGGAAGATGAGGATCAGGCATTCTACGGCATTCCGTCCGAACCGGGACCAGTTGTCATGCCCCCGGATGCCCAGATAGCGATAATACAGGAGGATGAAAATCATGAGGAAAAGGGCACACAAAAAGTAGAAGGCGATTTCCCTCGCGGTATTCTCCCTCCACCAGTCGTAGAACTTTTCCTTCTCTTCCTGCCACAAAAGCATGGTGTCCTCCCTAAAGATTGGAACTTATCACTTTAAGTATAAATTGCGGACCCATTTCGGGCAAGGGGGAAATGTAAATTGACTTTTCACTCTGCGAAAGGGCTTTCCACCATGGACCCAGAGCGTTAGAGGCAAATCGACTTCGAACCATTATCGGAATGGGGGAATTGCCTGCGGATAGGGACTTGGGCGATAGAGGCAGTTCGACTTCGAACCATTGTCGGAATGGGGGAAATTGCCTGCGGATAGGGACTTTTGCGTTTGAGGCAAATCGACTGGGAGCGTTATCGTGATGGGGGAATTGCCTTCCGATAGGGACTCGGGCGTTTGAGGCAGCTCGACTTCGAACCATTGTCGGAATGGGGGAATTGCCTGCGGATAGGGACTTGGGCGTTAGAGGCAGTTCGGCTGGGAACGGTTATCGTGATGGGGGGAATTTGCCTGCGGATGGGGACTTGGGCGTTAGAGGCAGTTCGGCTGGGAACGGTTATCGCGAGGGGGGAATTGCCTTCCGATAGGGACTTGGACGTTTGAGGCACTTCGGAAGGGAGGATTGGGGTGCTGCGGGGCAGGCTGTCATTTTTGTTCGCAGCCTTGAGGCATTTTTGCCGGGAGCCGGTTGGGTCTGGGGAAATCGGTTATTCAATGGTCCATCAGTCTCATCGGTTTCTTGAAAATAGTCATCCCATAGGCTGCCTGTTCATGAAAAGAGGTGGAGAATAAAATCCAAATAAAAAGGAACACCCTTAAGATCAGGGTGTCCGCTTTTATGAATCAGGAATGAGAGCAGAGCATTGTCATTTCAGCAGGTCATATAGTTTTCTTACGGAATCGATGTCCTTCATGTGGAAGGGGGAGAGTTTCTTTGTGAGGCTGCCGAGAATGGTATGCTTTTTAAGGAATTTTCGGGCTTCTTCGATGGTTTCTTTCCCGCTATTTTCCCTGTATCCCTGCATGAGGGCACGGATACGATCCTTTTCTTCATCATAATTTTCCCGGTAGATGCCCTGCAGGAGGAGGAGAAAGTCGATGGCTTTCTGTTCCTCTTTATCCTGGGAGTAAAGTCGGTTTTCCCAGTCCAGGAAGGTGAGTTTCCCGTCTTTCCAGGTAATATCGCGAAGCGCGGGCCGGCCATGGACGATTCCGGAGGCATGGAGGGAGGCCAGAGCCCGCCCTGTCTCTTCGAGAAGGTTTTCCTTTTCTGTTTCTGTTTCCCTGGAATCGAGCCAGTTCTTCAGGGTAGGGCCGCAGTCTTTGGTGACCATGTAGTCCGAAGTCAGCACTTCGATGGGGGCAATCAGTTCCGGATGGGCCTGCCCCGCGATGGTCATGCGGGCTATTTCATAGTAAAATTCCTTCTCCACGGAATATTTCACCAGCTGGTTTCTTCCGTTTGAAAGCTTTCTCTTGATCCAGTATTTTTGATCACCCAGTTTAAAACTGATGATCCTTTTCATCGGATTCTCGCGGATCATCTGCTCCGCCATCCGACTGATTTTTTCCTCTTCCATAATAGCTCCTCTGCCGGGCAGCCCCGGACTGATTGAACATATTCATATTTTATCAGAATTGTAAAGATTATGTAAGAGGAAAGTATGGAAGATGCTGAATTAGCCTGCGGATGGCGACTTGAGGATTATGCCTGCGGATAAGGACTTGGGGCGTTTGAGGCAAATCGACTGGGGGCGTTATCGTGATGGGGGATTTGCCTATGGATAGGGACTTGGGGCGTTTGAGGCAGTTCGGCTTCGAACCATTGTCGGAATGGGGGAAATTGCCTTCCGATAGGGACTTGGAGCGTTTGAGGCAAATCGACTGGGAGCGTTATCGGAATGGGGGAATTGCCTGCGGATAGGAACTTGGAGCGTTTGAGGCAAATCGACTGGGAGCGTTATCGTGATGGGGGGATTTTGCCTTCGGATAGGGACTTGGGGTGTTAGAGGCAAATCGACCGGGAACGTTATCGGAATGGGGGAATTAGCCTGCGGATGGGGACTTGGGGCTTTAGAGGCAGTTCGACCTGGAACGTTATCGTGATGGGGGAATTGCCTGCGGATAGGGACTTGTGACGTTAGAGGCAGTTCGGCTTCGAACCATTGTCGGAATGGGGGAAATTGCCTTCCGATAGGGACTTGGAGTGTTTGAGGCAAATCGACCAGGAACGGTTGTCGTGATGGGGGAATTGCCTGCGGATAGGGACTTGGAGTATTAGAGGCAGTTCGGCTGGGAACGGTTGTCGTGATGGGGGAATTTGCCTAAGGATAGAGATTTGAAGCGTTTGAGGCAAATCGACCGGGAACGGTTTATCGTGATGGGGGAAATTGCCTAAGGATAGAGATTTGAAACGTTGGAGGCAGTTCGGTCGGGAACGGTTGTCGTGATGGGGGGATTGCCTTTGTATAAGGACTTGGGGCGTTTGAGGCAAATCGACTGGGAACGGTTGTCGTGATGGGGGAATTGCCTATGGATAGGGACTTGGGACGTTTGAGGCAGTTCGGCTTCGAACCATTATCGGAATGGGGGAATTGCCTGCGGATAGGGGCTTGGGGCGCTTGAGGCAGTTCGGCTTCGAACCATTGTCGGAATGGGGGGAATTGCCTTCGGATAGGGACTTGGGGTGTTAGAGGCAAATCGACCGGGAACGGTTATCGTGATGGGGGAATTGCCTGCGGATAGGGACTTGGGGCGTTTGAGGCAGTTCGGCTTCGAACCATTGTCGGAATGGGGGGAAATTGCCTTCCGATAGGGGCTTGGGGTGTTAGAGGCAAATCGACCTGGAACGTTATCGTGATGGGGGAATTTGCCTGCGGATAGGGACTTGGGGCGTTTGAGGCAAATCGACTGGGAGCGTTGTCGTGCAGCGGGGGGCCTGCAGATAGGGGCTGGAAGCTTTAGCGGCTTTTCGACAGGGACCTGTGGGGTATAGCGGGGATGGCCTGTCGCTTTTGGTATGGGGCCTTGAGGCATATCTGCTGGGAACGGGTTGCGTCTTGCGAGGTTTGCCTTCGGCTATTGGGTTGGACGGATGGAGGCATATCTGCCGGGAGCGGGTCGAGTCTTGCGAGGTTTGCCTTCGGCTATTGGGTTGAGAGGATGGACGCGGTCTTGCGGGGGTGCTGACATCAGCGGCTGAGGGGTTTCCTTATTTCCTGTATCCTTTTTCTTGTTCTTATATTTCCAAACCGTGTATAATAAAAGCGATATCAGCGCGATGGGGTTCATGGGGAGGTGAGGAAATGGAGCTGGCGGCTTTGAACGGACTGGATGCCATTGACCGGGTGATCTGGGGGCCTTTGATGCTCTGCCTTCTGGTGGGGACCGGGATTTATCTGACTTTCACTCTCCGTTTCCTGACCTGGCGGCACTTGCCCTCAGCCCTGAGGGAGGCTTTTTCGCGGCCTGCTTTTGTGAAAAGGAAAGGGGCCGGGGACGTTTCTCCTTTTGCTGCCTTAATGACAGCCCTGGCAGGGACCATTGGCACGGGAAATATTGTAGGCGTGGCGACGGCTATGTTTGCGGGCGGTCCGGGAGCCCTGGTGTGGATGTGGATTTCCGCCCTTTTCGGGCTTTCCACCCGTTTCTCCGAGTGTCTTCTTTCCTTCAAGTACCGTGAGGTGAATGGGAAAGGGGAAATCAAGGGCGGCCCCATGTTCACCATGAAAAATGGCATCAGAAATCATACCCTGGGTCTTGTGATGGGCGGTCTTTTTGCTTTTTTCACGGTAATCGCCTCTTTTGGCCTTGGAAATATGGCCCAGGCCAATTCCATTACCACGGCCCTGGAGTCGTCTTTTGGAGCCAATCCCACGGAAATCGGGGTGGTCCTCATGATCCTCACGATTATTATCGTGGTGGGCGGGATTACTTCTATTTCCAGGGTATCTTCGGTGGTGGTGCCGGCCATGGCTATTTTCTATGTGGCTGCAGGAATTCTCTGTATGATCCTGAATTATAGAAATATTCCTCACGGACTCTACCTCATTTTCATGATGGCCTTTGATCCTTCTGCCGTAGGAGGCGGCGTCATGGGGACTATGACCGTGTCTGTCATGAATGCCATGCGTTACGGGATTTCCAGGGGCTGTTTCTCCAATGAGGCAGGTCTTGGTTCTACGGCTATTTCTGCGGCTGCTTCGGCTACGGATGAACCGGCCCGGCAGGGATATATTTCCATGACCGGTACTTTCATCGATACCCTGATTGTCTGCTCCATTACGGGCATCATCATTGCTTCCTCGGGAGTGCTTGGTCTGGCGGGACCGGACGGAAATCCGCTGACCGGGGTCTCTCTCACCATGGCCGCTTTTTCTGCCCAGCTGGGTCATATGGGAAAGTCCATTGTCACCATCGGCATTATCCTTTTCGCCTACTCCACCATTCTGGGGTGGGAATACAATGGCGAAAAGGCCTGGGAGTACCTGCTGGGGACCTATAAATATAACATTATATACAGGAGCCTCTTTTCCATCATCGTTTTCGTGGGGGCTACCCAGTCTCTTGACTTCGTGTGGAATCTTTCAGATATCGCCAATGCCCTCATGGCCATCCCGAATCTCATTTCCCTCATCCTGCTGGCCCCTGTCATCCGGGAGGAGGCGTTTGCTTTCGAGCGGGAAAGAAACAGGAAGAAATAAGGGTTTCCTCATTTCCGGCGGCAGCGGTTTGCGTCAATTGATCTGAATCGTGATTCGTAAAGGTACGCCGCTGACGCGGCGGAAATTTATATGGAGTTTCAGTTCTCGTCTTTATGGATAACGGATTGGGACATGAGGGATAATCGGGTTCCGTAAAAATAGCCGTCCTGCGGGACGGGATTTTTTATGATTTGGAAAGACGGCTCCGGGTCCATTTTTCAGGAATTTGCCGGACCCAATGGGAATCGGTTCGCGGAACCTTAGTGTAAAATATTTCTCAAGGATGATTGTCTGCTATGAGCAAAAAAATAAGAAGACCCTGTAAAATGTTAGTTACCACACCACACATTTTTACAAAAGAGAGGTCTTCTTATCATGGACATTATATCAGAAATCGCCCAAATTTTAAAGGATTCTATTGCAAATGGGGATTCCTGCATTCCCGAAGCTGCCCTGGCTGCCCGCCCTGCCCATTTATGGTTCTGCCAGATGGTATACTAAAGACAGAAAACAGGATTTTCACAGAGAGGGCTGCCATGATTATTTACGGAAAAACCGAAATGGACTATATTTCCTCAAAGGATCCCGTCATGAAGGAGCTGGTCGCTCATTACGGTCATCTGGAGGCCGGGGCGCCTATGGATATCTTCGAATCCCTGGTGAATCACATCATCGGACAGATGATTTCCGATAAAGTGCGGTACGTCATCGATGGACGGGTCCGGAAAGCGGCCGGGACCATGACGCCGGAGGCCCTCCTGGCTCTGGGAAATGAAAAACTCCGCGCCTGCGGTCTTTCGGGCAGGAAAGTGGAATACATCCTCGGGCTGTCCCGAAAAGTAAAAGAGGGGAGCCTTCGCTTCGATGAT
Source organism: Dialister sp. UBA7295 (assembly GCA_002471975.1). Taxonomy (GTDB): domain Bacteria; phylum Bacillota; class Negativicutes; order Veillonellales; family Dialisteraceae; genus Dialister. The sequence continues at coordinate 8,887 of DKQZ01000038.1, forward strand.
TTCGAAACCATGAGGGATGAAGAAATCATCAAACGCCTCACCGCCCTTCGCGGGATCGGTACCTGGACCGCGGAAATGATCGCCCAGTTCACCCTGGGAAGACCGGATATCTTCTGCAAATACGACCAGGCCCTCAAAAACGGCATGATGAAGGCCCATGGATTCAGGACCTTGAGCGATTTGCGGTTCAATCGGTACAAGAAGAAATACAGCCCCTGCGGGTCCATCGCGTCTCTCTACTACTATGCGGTAAATGATGATGAGAGCGGCTGGAGGCCTGTGAAATAAAAGAAAAAACGGACTTCGGATTGTGGATTTCGGGAAGGCGGCGGGCATCAGAATAGGAAAGCCCGCCGAATTTTTATGTTTTAAACGGGGGCTGTACAATAATT
>DKQZ01000038.1:9368-22746 GCA_002471975.1 Dialister sp. UBA7295
GCGGCCACCACAACTGCGAACTAATAACTGATAACTATTTCCCCTAAAGTTTTATATAATGATTTTTATTTTTGTACACCCCATTTGGAATCGGGATTATCGGGGATCTCGAGGTTCATTTCGGGATTGTCGGGAAGGCGGCGGGCATCAAATTCATGAAGCCCGCCTTTTTGAGATGGAAACCATAGGTCGAGAGGAATTGGGGATTAGGAATCAGGGCTTAGGGGTGGTGCGGCGCAAAGCTGCGGAGCGCCGCATTTTTGATTTTGCCTTTGGCGGAAGCCTTTCCCATTCGTGGCTGCGAGGGGTAGAGACATTTTCGACTTGTAATGGTATTTCAAATCTGCCTGTGCAGAGTCCCCCTATAAATTCGTGCCGCATCAGCGGCACACCTTCCCGATAACCCCGATAGTCCCGATAGCCCCGAAATCTCGGATGTGACTAAAGAGCAGCATGTCCCGGGCAGGGCTGATTCCCGAATACCGATGCAGTCTCAGCCCCTGGTCTACGATATGATTTTTTCCCCAGCTATCCAACTGGAAAATTACCTCACGTTGGTTTAAAATGGTACTAAGTATATTTCCCCATAAAGGGGCGTAGGAGAGGAGCAGAGCAGTATGAATCTGAAAAAATGGATTTCCACAATCATCGCGTCTATCATGGCGCTGGTGCTGACTTTGTCTTTTGCCGGCTGCGGGGGATCGTCCGCACCGAAGCAGGAAGCAAACAAGCCGGTGAAGGTATCTCTCGGGATGCTTCGCCTGACTTCGTCAGCACCTCTTTTTATTGCTATGGACAAAGGATATTTCAAAGAAGTGGGGATTGAAATCGATCCCCAGTGGTTTGATGCCGCCCAGCCGATTGCCGTAGCTACGGCTTCTTCGAAAGTCGATGTAGGAGCTACGGGAATTACGGCCGGCCTTTATAATATGGCAGCCAAAGGACAGAAACTTTTCATCGTGGCCGATAAGGGCCGGGAACAGAAAGGTTTCTCTTCCTCCGCCCTCATGGCAAGTACGGCTCAGTATGATCAGGGTCTCACTTCCATCGAAGCGCTGAAGGGAAAAAGAGTGGGCCTCACCCAGAAAGGCTCTACTTTCCATTACATGCTGGGACGGATGCTGGAAGCCAAAGGATTAACGCTGGATGACGTCACCATCGTTCCGCTGGGCAAACTTTCTGCCGTCATGGCAGCTCTCCAGAGCGGACAGATCGATGCCTGCATCCTGAATGAACCCAATATCACGAAAGTAAAGAATGAAGGGTACGGCAAAGAAATCACCCAGGTCAGCGCCGTCATGCCTTACCAGACCAGCGGCATTTTCTATTCCCCTGAATTCGCGAAGAATCAGGACGCTGCCGTCCGTTTCATGAAAGCTTACAACAAAGCCTGCAACGAATATTATGCAGCGGTAGTGGAAAAGAAAGATCCGAAACAGCTCGATGAAGCAGTAAAAATCATTGCGAAATACGTAAAGACTCCGGAAGCCGATATCCGTCTGGGCCTGCCCTATGTGGACGCAAACGGCATCCTCATGTCTGATGATATCCAGACCCAGATCGACTGGTATACCTCCCATGGCATGATCGAAGGAAAACTGACGGCCAAAGACGTGGTGAATACTTCGTTCCTGGAAAAAGCGATGAAGAAATAAGGTTTCGAGTCAATAGTGATCATCGTTCTTCGTTGTTCGTTCTTCGTGAAGGTGGCGCCCTTCGGGCGCAAGTTGATAGGGAGCCTTTGGCTCTCATCTTTGGGGGATAACGAGTTTCTCATTCGTAGATAATAAAGTGGCGTCTTTATGGTTTGAAGGCGCCATTTTGTATAGGGAATGAAGGAAATAAAATTTGCAGGATGTCTCAACTGCCAGCCATGCCCGGCGTCAGGCCCCCCGAAGTTCGGGGGGCTCCGCGAAGCGGTGGGGGGCTGTACGATCGTGCAAGTCGAAAGTGAGCGCCGAAGGCTGTCAGCGCAGCTGACTACAAAGATTGGTTTCCAAAGGAAACCATATCCTTCCCGAAATCCGAAATCCGCAGTCCCCAATCCGATTCACCCTGATTTTTGTTTCAATATAGAGTTTCAAAAATATTTCTGGAGCAACCATGGAAGTAGTCATCGAAAACGTGAGCAAGCACTTTCAGAACGGAAAGAAAGTATTGCCTGTCCTGGAGGATATCGACCTCACTTTACACAAGGAGGAATTTGTGGCCCTTGTAGGTCCTTCGGGCTGCGGGAAGTCCACGCTCCTCAATATCTGCGCCGGCCTTCTTTCGCCGGACAGGGGATCTGTCTATTTCACCGGCGAAGACCTGAAGGCGGAGCCCCGGGTTTCCATCGTTTTTCAGGAAACGGGACTCATGCCCTGGCGGAACGTGTATGACAATATCGCCTTCGGCCTGGACGCGGGGAAAGTCCTTCCGAAAAAGGACTGGAAAGAGCGGATCGACCATTATATTTCCCTAGTCGGCCTGAAAGGCTTTGAGAAATCCTATCCCCACCAGCTTTCCGGCGGCATGCGTCAGAGAGTGGGCATTGCCAGGGCCCTGGCCATCAATCCGGACCTGCTCCTCATGGATGAACCTTTCTCTGCCCTGGACGCCCAGACGAGAATCATCATGCAGCAGGAACTGGTATCCCTCTGGGAAAAGACCCGCCTCACCACCCTCTATGTGACCCATAATATCCAGGAAGCGGTCATGCTGGCGGACCGGGTGGTCCTCCTCTCCCGCCGTCCCGGAAAAGTGAGACAGATTCTTCCCATCTCCATTCCCCGGCCGGACCGGGACAAACCGGAACATGCGGAAGAAATCGCTTCCCTCACGAATACCATCTGGGAACATATTTCCAAAGATGCCTTAGAGGCCATGACGGAGGTGCAGGGATGAACAAATATAAAGTTGAAAATAAAATGAAACGGTGGGAGAAATCCTACACCCCTGTCGTATCCTTTATTTCCGCAGCCATCCTCATCTGTATATGGGAAGCCATCTGTCGCTCCGGGTTCGTTTCGGCCCTCTTTCTGCCCGCGCCGACGACCATTCTGAAAGCCCTTTTCCAGATGATTCAGGATGGGGAAATAGGGGTATCCCTCGCGGCATCGCTCTATCGAATCCTCATGGGCTTCTTTCTGGGCGGCGCTTTCGGCCTTCTCGTAGGACTCCTCACGGGAACTTCCGCCCTCATTGACCGCATGGCCAATCCCATCGTCAATGCCCTCTACCCGATTCCGAAAATCGCCCTTCTGCCCCTCTTTATCCTTTGGCTGGGCATCGGAGAAGTTTCCAAAGTCACCATCATCGCCCTGGGCGTCTTTTTCCCGGTGGCCATGAATACTTATTCCGGCGTGAAACATGTGGATCCCCTCCTCATCAAAGTGGCCGTTTCCTTTCATGCCGGCTGGGGCTATACCATGAAACACGTCGTCCTTCCCTATGCGCTCCCCATGATTTTCGCAGGCCTCCGGATTGCCGCAGGAACAGCTTTACTTTTACTTGTGGCCGCAGAAATGATTGCTGCCGAACAGGGGATAGGAGCATTGATCCTCCATTATGGGGACCTCATGATTACGGAACGGCTCATGGCAGGAGTCATCGTACTCTCCCTTCTGGGACTGGTATTCAACCTGTTCCTGCAGTTCCTGGAAAAGAAACTGGTACCCTGGAGCGGGAAATAGATTTTGTCATTTGTCAGATACATTGGTCTGAGTCAGTTACGATATTCGGGACTTAGCCTCACCTCGGCATGCCTCTTTTGGCACAATTCCGAGATTTCGGGGTTCGGGGTGCGGGGTTCGGGGAGGTATGCCGCTGATGCGGCATATTTTTTTATGGGGAATTTATTGGAGACTTCTGGTATTTACGATGATCTGAGTCACATACGGTATTCGGGACTTAGCCTCACCTCGGCATGCCTCTTTTGGCACAATTCCGAGATTTCGGAGTTCGGGGTGCGGGAAGGTATGCCGCTGATGCGGCATATTTTTTTATGGGGATTTTGCACAGGCTGGATTGAAAAGCCCGTGAATGTTGTAAAAAACCTGCCCCCTGGCCAGAGGGGCGGCGAGCGGAGCGGGCAGGAAGACTATCGCTGCAAGGCACATATAGGGCTGACTGACGAAATATACCCGTGCCAAATGACTCTATCGGTAAGACGCGTCGCGTCCCCCAATGGGGGAAGCTCCCGCAAAGCGGGTGAAGGGGGTAGTCTATCATACAAGTCGAAAATGAGATGAAGGGTAAGTACGTTACGTCTCCCTCGGGAACACCGTGACAGCGGTGAGAAGGCAGGTAAAGGAAAAGGCGGCCTGTGGCCGCCGGGATTTCATCGCTTGCCCTTTCAGGCCCTGCGGGCCAGCTTCCCCGAGGGGAAGCCTGTCCGCGAACCTCTTGAGACATTTACGAGGAAAACAGTACGGCAATCAGACCGGATATCTATCGGGCACAAATGAGGCTGATTGACGAAAAGTGTCTGTGGAAAAGAGGACAATCCCAAAGCAAGTGCTCTCCCTTGGAACCCCACAAGTGGTGAGGGGGGCACTGAAGTAATCTTCCTGCACTATCCATACATGGTACATATGCAGAAAAAGTAAAGTATAATACCGGTCACCACCCTTCCGAGTGCTGGAAGGGTGGCCGCGAAGCGGCCGGGTTGGTTCATCTCTGCTAAAAATCGATAATCTCTGTATACCGATAGTACAGGATTTTCCCTTTCTGCCTGTTTCCTTAAGGTATACAAAAAGGCCCGCTATCCAATTGATGCGGGCTTTTTATCTTGGAATATTAAAAACTAACAGCTAACTGCTAACTGCTAACAGCTATCGACTCTCATTCCATTTCAAATTCCTTAAAGAAAGTCCGTACCTTCGCCTGTTTCCGGAGGAGTTCATCGATTTCTTCATGGCTCATACCGAGGGAGGAAAAGATTTCCCGGTTGTTTTCCCCGAGGATGGGAGCGCCTCTGGTGAGGGAGACGGGATCGTTCCTGAATTTCAAAGGGGACCCGGGGAGTCTGTAGGTCCCTGCGGTTTTATGGGTGACTTCTGCAATCATATGGCGATGAAGAATGCTGGGATCTTTGCAGGCATCGGCTACGGAATTCACCAGGGCGCAGGGGACGCCGGCCTGATTCAGGACGGAAATGAGGTCGGCAGATTTCCAGTTTTTCGTGTGATCGGCCACCATCTGCTGGCATTCTTCCTTATGGGCGAGGCGGACATCATCATTGACAAATCTTGGATCTTCCGCCATGTCTTCGCATTGCAGCACTTTGCACAAATCCCGGTACGTATTCGTCCTGGCGCAGGCGATGATGAGGGTCCCGTCAAGGGTGGGAAAATCGCCCCAGGGCACGTCCTGGGGATGTTCGTTTCCGATGGGCCCCGCCGGTTTTCCCGTGGTGAGATACTGGGTGGCGGGATTGTTGCAGGCCGCAAAGAGGGTATCCAGCATGGCGATGTCCAGATGATTTCCCTTTCCTGTCTTGTTTCTTTCGAGGAGCATACAGACTGTCCCGTAGGCGGCTTCGATTCCCGTCATGATATCGGCGATGGAAATCCCGCAGCGCAGGGGTTTTCCTCCTTTTTCACCGGTCACCGACATGATGCCGCTCATGGCCTGGGCAATGATATCAAAGGCCCCTTTGTCCCGATAGGGACTGTCTTCTCCGAATCCGGAAATGGAAGTGTAAATGATATCCGGTTTGATTTTTGAAATCGTTTCATAGTCGATTCCCAGCCGCTTCGTCACGCCGGGGCGGAAATTCTCCACCATAATATCGGCGGTTTCGATGAGCTTCATCAGGATTTCATGGTCCTTTGGGTCTTTGGCATTCAGGGTCACACTTTTCTTGCCCCGCATGAGGCCCAGATCCACGACCCTTTCCCCGCCCAGATAGGGTCCGCTCCCCTTTTTCTTGTCCGGCCGCTCGATGCGGATCACTTCGGCTCCCATATCGGCCAGAAGCCGCGTACAGGTGGGGCCCGAAACAAAACTGGTGAAATCGATGACGCGATAATCGGAAAGCATGCCCATAGGCTCACGGTCCTTTCATATTTCAGTGATCCACAATCATGCACTCTGTTACGGAGATGAGTCTTACACGGGTGCATATAGTTGGGGTGTAAAGCCTGTTTTAGCCAGTCGTTCCAAATCCTTTTTCCGAATATTTTTCAAATACCAGGTCGACTTCTGTCGCTCCGTTTTCATCATCCGGGCAGTGAGGATTGCATCTCTGGTTGAGAATGTGCGATCGTTTTGGCTCTTTACGGCTTTGACCATAAGTTGGTGAATTTGTCCGGTAATCAGCATGATGAATGCAAAGCCCTGTTCGAGGTAATAATCCTGAAACTTGAGGTAATTGAAGTCTCCCCGGTTCTTCAGGAATTGGAAGAAAGTCTCTATTTTCCAGCGTCTCTTATAGTGCTTGAACACTTCCTCCGGGGACATATCGCTGTTGCTGAGAAGTACATACATTCCTAAAGTATCTTTGTACTTCTTTAGCCCTTCCTCAGTGAACCCCCTCGAGGAGGGGGTTCACTGAGGAAGGGGTGGGCCGCGAACATGTCGAAACGTTTCCCGGCAGGAGCGACGGAGACAATCAGAATGATACTCCCCCAAAATTTAACGATTTCGATACGGCTGTGTATCTTCGCTCCTGTGCCAGCCAATCAGACCAAAAGTCGGCTCCGCCGGGAAATCATCCCTGAAGAGAAGCGGCTGCCGGCTTCCATTACATTTTACTCCGAAAAAAGTCATCATGGTCACTTTTTTCGGAGTGACGCTGCGGGAGCTTCTTCTATTTCCATGAATTTTGGAAATAGAAGGAGAGGGTTCGCACCTTTTTTTCCGTGAAGGGGGTCTTGAAAGCTGGTACTCTATAATCACCGGGAGAAATCCCGCAGGCGGACCGGGGATGAAGGAACCATATCCGATGGACGATGGACGAATGGGGACGCTGCAGAGGGAAAGAGGTCCGGAATGATGGACAGCTTTTCAGCGAAATCGTGATTGTAATCACAAAAAGTCTTCCGAACCCGCCCGGCAGGAATCATGATTTTCATGGTTCCTGCCGTTACTTTGTCTCATATATTTGTTATATAGAAAGGCGGATTCTTATGAAACTGAAAGATGCAATCGTACTGAAAGGACAGATCCGGGAGCATATCAGTGACCTCCAGGAGAAGCGGGAACAAATTGCCCTGGTCACCATGGAGGACGGTGAAAACTGGGAGGATTACCTCCTTCCGGAGGAAAGGGTGGACCTCCTGACGAAGGAAATCGATGAGTATATGGAAAAATACTTCCGCATCACTTCTCTCATCCGCCGGGCGAATACGGCTTCCCCCATCGGGAATGTGCCGGAAGCCAAAGGGGACAGCATCAGCGATCTCATCGAGAAATCGATTCTGTACCGGAATGAAGCCTCCCGCTGCGAGGAACTGGGAAATCATCGTCCCAGGGAAAGGGTCACTTCCTATACGGAGCGGGGAAATCTGGTGAAACAGGCCACCTATGACATCAGCGCCATGGCAGGACGGGCCAGGGAACTGAAGCAGAAAGCGACTATGCTCTCGGCTCAGGTGGACCGGGCGGATTTGACGGTGGAAGTGAGAATCTAAGTGTGGGTCCCTGAATAGTCCATTGGATCTTCGATGACTTTTGAATCGGGAGTGTCGGGGGCCTCGGGGCTATCGGGGTTATCGGGAAGGTGGCGCCTTGAAGTTATAAAGGCGCTTTTTGATGTAAAAAAGACGGGGCGCGGGATGCGGGGCGCGGGGTGCGGGATGGGGGCGGGCATCAGTATGAAGGCCCGCCATTATATATGGATGACTTATATGATGACCGTAATCGTCGATGGCTTTTGAATCGGGAATAGCGGGGATCTCGGGGATGACGGGGTTATCGGGAAGGTGGCGCCTTGAAGTTATAAAGGTGCTTTTTGATGTAAAAAAAGACGGGGCGCGGGATGCGGGGCGCGGGGTGCGGGGAGGTGGCGGGCGTCAGTAAAAAGGCCCGCCATTTTGTATGGGAACCATAGGTTGAAAGGAATTGGGGATTAGGGGTGGTGCGGCGCAAATTCATGGGCGCCGCAATTTTTATATGGAAAGCATAAACCAGCCCGGAGGGCCTGCCTTCACGAATCACGAATCACGTCCCACGACCCAGTCGGAGCGGGAATACACCTTCAAGCCGTGGTGAGGCTAAATCACGAAAACCGTAATTGACACAGACCGCAGAGCTAAAGTCTGACTACCGAATTAAATATTTTTTCCGCTTCCGAATCACGAATCACGGTCCACGACCCCGTCGGAGTGAAGATATACTTTCATGTCGTGGTGAGGCTGAATCACGAAAACCGCATCTGACTCAGACCATAAAAATGGCAGATTGACCCTCCCAAACTACGTCAGGTTCTGTCGTAATTGGATGATATAGTACAGTGAGGACGAGTCCATATTTTCTGAAAGGGAAAAGGAACTGTACGCCTGGCCGGATGTAACGGTCCCATGAGGATTTTTTGAAATGAAAACAGATTTTTAAAACTGAACCAATGGGGGTGAAAGTGGAACTCGCAGTTCGTTTCAAAAAATGCAGGAAAAAAGGATAATAAATAATAAAGGAGGGAGTGTATGGGAAGGCAGATTGATCCCCGCGGCATGGGGATAAAGATTGCGTATTTCAGAAAGAAGAAGCGGCTGACCCAGGTGGACCTGGCGGACCGGGTGGGTATCAGCAGCCGGTATATGTCGAAGATCGAATGCGGCGATGTGGCCGGTTCGGTGTCTCTTCCCATCCTGGTCCGGATTGCGGAGGAGCTGGAAGTAGGCATTGAGGAAATTCTGGCATATAAGCAGAAGAGGGAGTAAAGGTCCTGTGGCCCGAGGGTCACGGGATTTTTTATGTGGGAAATATAGTTCCTTGTCCCTGTGGGAAACTGTATTCTTTGAAAACCTTTGAATCGGGGATGTCGGGAGTGTCGGGGGTGATCGGGGGTATCGGGAAGGTGGCGCCCTTCGGACGCAAGTTTTTAGATTTTGCCTCCGGCTCTCAGCTGTGTCAGGAGAGATTGTTTACAGTTGTGAAAGGATAACTGCAGGTGGAATGACTTTTGTTTCGGGGTTGTCGGGGATTATCGGGAATGGTTCGGGATTATCGGGAAGGTGGCGCCCTTCGGGCGCAGTTTTTTGATTTTGCATCCGGCTCTCATCTGCGACAGGGGAGATTCTCCTCATTTGTGAAAGGGGAACTGCAGGTGGAATGACTTTTGTTTCGGAGTTGTCGGGAATGCCGGGGATGATTCGGGATTGTCGGGAAGGTGGTGCCCTTCGGGCGCATTTTTGGATTTTGCCTTCGGCTCTTATCTGCGACAGGTACTTTTTTCCTCGTATGTGCAGGTCGTCCTCTCACCCGCTTTGCGGGAGCTCCCCGGGATGAGTTTACCTTCAAGCCCAATTTCGATTTGTTCGATAGTACAACCCCTCAGTCACTTCGTGACAGCTTCCCAAACTTGGGGAGCCTTTACCGTTTGCATGCCAGGGATTTTTGACATATATCCCATGTGCCTTTTGGCATTTAGCCTCATATGTGCTAACGAAGCGGATGACTAACTGCTAACGGCTAACTGCTAACAGCAAACTGACGAATCGAAATCTGATTTTCAAAGGAAAACGCAGTACCCTCCTCAGTTGTATTGGCCCGGGCCCGGCGAGCGGACGTAACGCGTGGAGCGAATTGTTTCATCTTTCCCATGTACGAAAGTACGCCCCTTCTGTCAGCTTCGCTGACACCTCCCCTAACGCGGGGAGGACTTTCGCCGGAGCCCTCCCGAGCCGCAGGCGAGGCTGGCTTGAGTTCCCTCGGCCGAAGGCCGGTTTTAAGGTTTTCCTCGGCCCAAAGGGCCGGTTGTATGGTTTTTATGGCAGGAAAGTTTTTTACCCTGCCTGAGTACATTCCCCATATAAATTTGTCGGCGCGTCAGCGCCGACACCTTCCCGCACCCCGTACCCCGCACCCCGCATCCCGTTTTTTATTCTCGTGGCGCTTCCCCATTTTTATGCGCCGCACCATCCCGAAATCCGCAATCCCCAATCCGCAATCCGTCCTTTCAATACTTTCGCCGCACCATCCCGACAGCCCCGATCATCCCGAAATGAACCCCGATATCCCCGAAACAAAGGTTTATTTCTACTATGGGTTCTTTCTCCATATAGTTTTCCCACATAAAAAAAGCCCCGCACTGCGGGGCGTTTCGTTTTATTTCCAAAGATTTATTTCTTAAATACTTTAATGAGGTCGTCCAGTTTGACCTGTTTTACGATGCCCTGGCCGATTTCGGTAATCATGGTGACGGGGAGTGAATCGTCGTGGAGTTTCGGGTCCTGTTTCAGGGCTTCCAGGAGGATCTTGTTCGGGATGGCTGTGGAAATGGGGAGGGAGAGGGATTTCAGCACGTATTCCAGGCGGCCCGTGGTGCCGTGTTTCGTGATTCCTTCCATTTCGGAGCGCTGGGTGATGAGGTACATGCCGATGGCTGTGGCTTCGCCATGGGTGATTTCCATATTGTTGTAGCGGAAGGACCTTTCAATGGCAGCGCCCAGGGTATGGCCGAAATCGAGGAGACGACGTTCGTTTTTTGACTGGGGATCCAGTTCCACATAATGGGCTTTGATGGTGCAGCAGCGACGGATGATTTCCGGCAGGACTCGATAAATGTCCATGTCGGAGGACACTTTTTCGAAGAGCTCGAAAAGTTCCTTATCTGCCACGCAGCCCATACGGATGGCTTCACCCATACCGTTATGGAAGAACCGGCGGGGAAGGGTTTTCGCCATGGAGGGGTCTACGAAGACGGCTTTCGGCTGATAGAAGGTGCCGACCACGTCTTTGCCTGCGTCTGTATCGAGGGTGATTTTCCCGCCGATGGAGGAACCAATCTGGGCGAGGACGGATGTGGGGAACTGGATATAACGGATTCCGCGCCGATAGGTGGCTGCGGTAAATCCTGTGATATCACCGACTACCCGGCCGCCCAGGGCTATGAGGATATCATCGCTTCCGAGACCAAAGTCCACGAGGGCTCCATACACGCGGCTCACCATGCGAAGGGTCCGGAATTTCTTGTCCGATGGGACGACGATCATCTGTACCGTAAATCCTGCCTCTTCCAGAGATTTGACCAGGTCATTTCCATAGAGTTTGTCGAGGCCGTCTTCCGTGATGATCGCTGCTCTGTCGGCTCCTGTAAGGTCCCGGATCATGGGGCCTGCTTTCTGAATCAGTCCATTGTCGATCACAATGTCATAGGAGTCATTGCCGAGATTCATGTGAATTTTGTCCATACCCTTCACCTCGTTTGAACAATAGAAGATATATATTTTATTATATCATAGGGTATCCTTTTTCATAGTCAGAAATCATAGATAGAATGGGGATATTTCACAAATTCATCTTCCCAAAGACCGCTCTCTGCATTATAATTGAGAATGGAAAAATAGGGAAAGGAGGGATTTTATGGGCCTGGCGATCAGGGATATCCTGCTGCTTGGTTATCTGGAAGGGAAACCGATTCATCACCGGATTCCTCCTTTTGAACGCAGGACTTTTGGCGACGATACCGAAGCCCGGATTCCCCTCCTTATGAAGGACGGATGGCTTCGGGAAAGCGAGCCCCGGGAAACGGCAGGCATGTTGCCGGACAAGGCGCTTTCCGAATTCCTGAGACGCTGCGGCCTTTCCGGTGAGGGCACTCACGGCGAACTCACGAAACGGCTGGTAGACCATATTTCCGAAAAAGATTATGAACATGTGGTGCCGAAAATCTACGTCCTCACGAAAGAGGGCAAGGCGGAAATAGGGCACCATCTGGCCTATGTGCTGAATGCGAAGGAAGGCTACGGCCTCACGGAAGGGGAAATCGGCGAATCCCAGACCGCCCTCTCCCAGCGGGGCGAGCCCTTCACGGCCAGGGACATTCTGGAACGGGCGCTCATGCAGAAAATTTCCATCTACACCATGGCCGGCGAATGGTCGAAACTCCGGAATACCTATTACACGGCGGCCAATTTCTACCTTCGGGTGAAGGACAATGAAAAAGCGCTGCCCTACCTGTACCTGGTCTTCTTCATCGATATGTCGGGTATGGGAAATAAAAATAACGTGGTGCCCTATGAAAACCTTTTCCCCACCCAGAAGGGCATGATTCTTCTCCTGGACGAAGTGCGGCTAGGTCTCCGCCTGTCCATGGATGACGTGAAATCCTCCTTCCTTTCCTCCATCGCCAGGATGGCGCCGCGCCTTCCCTTTGCCTACTTCTCTCCCCAGGTCATGGCCTCCCTGCTCATCGAACGTCTCCGGGGGACCGAATTCAACGGGACGAAATATATCGCCGACCGCAACGTGCCGGATCCTGCTTCCAAATCCTATCACTACATCCCCTACGGACGGAGTGAAATCAGGGGACCCATGAAGAGCGTTCCCGCCGTAAAACCGAAAATCATGGCACCCCCGTCTCTCCGGATGCCCAAATTCACCGCGCCCCCGCCCTTCAAACCCAGCGATAACGCGTATCCGGTCCCAAGAATCAGGAAACCGGAACCAGAAAAACCGGCGGCCCCCAAACTGGTTGCAAAGAAAGAGGAAAAGAAGGGATTCCTTTCCCGGCTGAAAGAACTGAGAGAACTTTTCAGAAATGACGAAGAGGATGAAGAATGAAAGCTGTAATGACGGATTCGTCGTTGCGGCTTTTTTGATGGAAAAACGGGGTGCGGATGTGGGATTCCGGATTGCGGGAAGGTGGCGGGCATCAGAATGGCCCACTGGTCTAATGTGGGAAATTTCATCTTCGGCAGCTTTTGAATCGGGGCTGTCGGGGGTCTCGGGAATGATCGGGGATGTCGGGAAGGTGGCGGGCATAAAAGTTATGAAGCCCGCCAGTTTGTATAGGAACCTTCATCATTACTATCTGTCATTTGGGGTTAAGATATAAATTTCTGCGGCGCTTTTTACTGTTGCGCCGCACCTTCCCGATAGTCCCGGGATTCCCGAAATGAATCCCGATATTCCCGATACAAAGGATTTTGAACGTAGAGTTTCGTTATGAACTATAAGTATTTGAAAGGTATACAGCTTTTGAATCGGGGCTGTCGGGGGTTTCGGGAATGACCGGGGATGTCGGGAAGGTGGCGCCCTTCGGGCGCAGTTTTGGATGGAGCCTCCGGCCCTCAACTCCACCGAGAGAATTTTTCCTCGTATGAGCAGTTCCCCCTCACCGCCTTCGGCGGAGCTCCCCGGGGATGAGTTTATCTTTTAGCTCATTTTCGACTTGTACGAGAGTACAGCCCTCCAGTCGCCTTTGGCGACAGGGGGTGTACAAAAATAAAAA
>DKQZ01000009.1:0-5014 GCA_002471975.1 Dialister sp. UBA7295
GCAGGCTGAAGCTATCGCAAGACTCAAATAGTACAAGTCGATTTGCCACTAACGATACATGCAATAGCGGAAGGCAAAAATTTATTATAAAATAAAAGAAAGGAGGAATTTTATCATGGCAATAGGAAATTATCAGGATTTGGATGTTTGGCATCTTGCCAGAGAACTGAATCGTCAGGTTTATCAGATTACGAAGAGACTTCCTCCTTCTGAGAGGAAAAATCTGATTGATCAGCTGCAGCGTGCTTCTACTTCTATCCCATCCAATATTTCCGAGGGCAGTACTCGTTCCACACTCAAAGATTTTATCCGTTTCCTGAATTATGCCAGGGCCTCCGGTGAAGAAGTACATGTCCAACTGACCCTGTGCCTGGATGTGGGATATTTCCAACTATGGGAAATCAATACGACCCTGATATTGTGTGAACGGGTCAATCAGATGCTGGATAAGTTCATTGAAAGTCTGAAGAGAAGGCAGAAGTGGGAAAAGGAAGAAGCACGGAAAGAAAAAGAACGGAAGAAAGATAAAAAATAAAAGCAGCTGAAGGGCTGCTTTTTGCTGCTAAAAATTTAGAGCTTAGCGATGATAACGTGTATGTTCGTGCGGCTTGATTCGCCCGGATTAGTTTAGTTATTCCATTTGATCTTCATCATCATCGTACATTTTAACCAGGCTGCATCTTTGTCCTTCAAAGAGTGCGCGAATGTCTTCCAGTTTTACGTCGATATTCTTGCTTTTCAGATGAATAGTGTCTCCTTTTTCTCTTTTGAATCGATTATCACTTAGTTTGGAGAATGGAATCTCTACGACTTCCAGTACATAGGGGCGGCTTTCCCAGGATAAAGTTTGTACTGCCTGGGCGTATTCATCCTCATTGTTCAAGTTTAAATAGCTATCTTCTGCTATAGCTGCAAGCTCCTCCTGATACAGACTATCAGCACAGCGTTCCGCGTTTTCATAATGATAAAATGCACCAATGATTTCTTCGTCATCAATCAAAAGTGTAATTTCTCTCATTGGTATTTCTTTTGATCTGCTCATTATGGCTCCTGCTTTCAGTAACATCCGACATAAAATGGTTCAAAAGACTTGTGCCTTTATTATATAAAAGTGTAGTTAGAAATAGCAAGGAACTTGGAATGCCAGTCAGATATGGCGTTTGAGGCATTTGTGCAGGGATTTGCATGCTTTTGGTTTTTGCTGATAGGGATAAAAATCGTTTTGATGTGTTCGTCCTCCCACCGCTGCCCTTGAACCCTGTTCGAGGAGGGCTGGACGCCGGGCAGGGCCTGCGTTTGAGTCAATTGTGAAAAGGCTCCCCCCTGGGGGAGCTGGCTGCGAAGCAGACTGAGGGGGGAGGGGTGTAAAATGGCTTGCATGGAAGTTCCGAGTTCCGAGTGAAACATTGGCCTTCGGCAGATTTCCGTCGTTCCCCTCTCACCGCATTCGCGGAGCTCTCCCCAGGGAGAGCCTGCCTACGGTCATGGCTGGCTTTTGAGTCAATGGGAGTCATTGGGAGCAATATAAAAGCACTGGCCCGGGGCCGGTGCTTTTTCTTTTATTCGAAGTGGAAGGTTTCTTTGATTCCCAGCCATTTGGTGTCTTTGTCACTGAGGTTAATCGGTGTGCCGTCTTCCAGGGTATATCCTTCTCCGGAGGCGGTGCCTTTGTATGTTCCTTTGAGCTCGGGCCAGATGATTCCGATTTCGGGATCGTTCCAGGCCATGCCGCCTTCGTCGTTTGGATGCCAGAAGTCATTGACTTTATAGCAGAATTCTGCCACGTCGGAGAGTACAAGGAAACCGTGGGCAAATCCTTCGGGGATAAGGAATTGTTTCTTGTTTTCTTCGGTCAGTTCTACTCCATACCATTTCCCATAGGTGGCGGAGTGTTCACGCAAATCCACAGCTACGTCGAAAACTCTGCCTTTTACTGCACGAACGAGTTTACACTGGGGATAGTGTTTCTGGAAATGGAGTCCGCGAAGTACGCCTTTGGTGGACATGCTCTGATTATCCTGTACGAAATTGATGTGGAAGCCGGCTTCTTCCATATCTTTCCGGTTGTAGGTTTCCATGAAATATCCGCGGGCGTCTCCATGAACTGCCGGTTCGATAATACAGAGACCTTCAATGCCTCCTACGTTTTTTGTTACTTTAATCTGGCCCATGATTTGTCTAACATCTCCTTTTTAACAAGCCGTTAGCCGTTAGCTGCTAGCCGTTAGTATTTCCATCAGTGGGATTTCCTCACTAACTGCTAATTTTCTAACTCACTAACTGCTAACGGCTAACTGCTAATTTCCCTTTTTCAATTCCACTAAATATCTGGCCAAAGCATCCTGCCAGGTCGGCAGCGGCTTAAATCCCATTTTCACAAGTTTAGACTTATCAAGACGGGAATTAAAGGGCCTTTTGGCTTTAGACAGTCCATACTCTGCCGTAGTTACAGGGGTAACTTTCGTACTATAACCGGCCTGGCGATAGATTTCTTTCGTAAAGTCGTACCAGGAAATATAGCCGCCTTCGTTAGTGGCATGGTAGTATCCGTATTTTTCTGTTTCTATCATGTCTACGAGAAGTCTGGCGAGATCATAGGTGTAGGTAGGGGTACCGATCTGGTCATTGACTACCCGGACTTCGGAATGGGTTTTTCCCACATTCAGCATGGTTTTGATGAAATTTTTCCCATTGATGCCAAAGACCCAGGCGATACGGACGATGAAATATTTCTTCAAAACGGAGGAAACTGCTTTTTCTCCGTCCAGTTTTGTTTGACCGTATACGTTCAGGGGCGCATAGTCTTTTTCATCAGGATCCCAGGGTTTCGTGCCCTGGCCGTTGAAGACATAATCGGTGGAAAGGTAGAGCATTTTCGCACCGGTTTCCCGGGCTGCTTCTGCAAGATACCGGGTACCATCCACATTGACGGCTTTTACTTTTTCTCTCTTGTCTCTATCTTCTGCCAGATCTACGGCAGTCCAGGCTGCACAGTGTATGATGGCATCGGGACGGATGGATTCCACTATTTCCTTTACAGCTGCAGAATCGGTAATATCCAGCTGTACATAATCCATGGAAGTCACAGGAGATCCATCCTGCAATCCTCCATAAGAACTTTCCGTACCGCTTCCGATGCCTTCGAACCCCCGCCGGGATAATTCATTCATCACGTCATGGCCCAATTGGCCGCTTACACCCGTAACTAATACTTTCATGGTCGATTTCTCCTTTTGTAATACTATAAATAGTATAACATATCGATTCTATACGGGCTCCCGTGGAAGTTCCCCATTGGCTCGCATGGGAGTTCCCGGTTCCCAGTTGCCAGTGGGCTCACATGGAAGTTCCGAGTTCCGGGTTGACTCGCATAGAAGTTCCAAGTTCCGAGTGAAACATCAGCCTTCGGCAGTTTTCCGTCGCTCCCCTCTCACCGCTTCGCGGAGCTCTCCCCGGGGAGAGCCTGACGCCGGGCATAGCTAGCGTTTGAGTCAATTGGCATATTAATCATGCTTTGTGATTTATGTCGCTAGAGAAGGCTATCGTTTCGACATGTTCGTCCTCCCACCGCTTCGCGGAGCCCTCCTATCGAGGAGGGCTATTCGCCGGGCAAGGCTGACTTTTTAGTCAATAGCGAAAAGGCTCCCCCCTGGGGGAGCTGGCGCCGTAGGCGACTGAGGGGGGAGGGGTGTAAAATTACTCGCATAGAAGTTCCGAGTTCCGGGTTTCCATAAGCCTTCGGCGTCTCGCATCAGACCGCCCACAGTTTCTCGCATAGAAGTTCCGAGTTCCCAGTTGACTCGCATGGAAGTTCCGAGTTGCGAGTTTTACATCAGCCTTTGGCAGGTCCCATTAGCCCGCCCTTGAAAAGGCGGCCTTTGGAAAATCGGATGAGGAGTGGATTGTGCATGTATTTTTATTTATTAGTGCATTATATGCGTAAGAAACACACATGTGTGTTTTGGCTGCTTTTAATAAACGCACTTGTGTGTTAATATAACTATACGGAGGTGAATCTTATGCCAAATATAAATCTTAAAGAGACGCTGACCATAGAATTTAAGAGTGATAAAAAGAAATATCCTGATAACGAGATTATCGATGCTGTGGTTGCTTTTGCCAATACGGATGGTGGAGATTTTTATCTTGGCGTTGAGGACGATGGCGAAATTACAGGTCTTCATAAAGATCATCAGGATATAGACAGGTTGAATGCTTTTATTGCAAATAAGACGATTCCACCGGTATCGGTTCGTTCTGAGGTCTTATTTTTTGATGGGATTCCTGTATTAAAAATTGCCGTTCCCAGGCATAAGAATATTGTGGCCACTTCTTCAGGTAAACTGGTCAGGAGACGGATCAAAGTTGATGGTACCCCTGAAAATATTCCGATGTATCCTTATGAAATTGTCTCTCGGTTATCGGATCTTTCGTTATTGGATTATTCCGCACAGCCCGTTGCAGGCAGTTGTGTTCAGGATTTCGATCCTTTGGAAAGGGAAAGGCTGCGCAATCTGATTCGTACTTACCATGGGGAAAAAATGCTGCTTGAACTTGATGATGCCGAATTGGATCAGGCACTCCGCTTAACAACGATTGTTGATGGGAAGCCATGCCCTACTTTGGCCGGCCTTTTGATACTTGGTAGAAAGGAACGTCTTCAGGATCTTGTCCCGACAGCAGAATCTACTATTCAGGTCATGGATGGGACTGATTTAAAAGTTAATGAGTCTTTTACGCTTCCTCTGCTGGCTGCTTTTGAAAAAATTACGGCTTATTTTAATGCATGGAATCGGGAAGAGGAGATGGAGGAGGGGCTTTTTCGTATTTCTATTCCCGATTTTGACAAGCGTGCTTTTCGTGAGGCACTGGTCAACGCTTTCAGCCATCGGGATTATTCCATGCTGGGCAGGGTCCGCGTATTAATCAATAATGAGGGTCTGACGATCAGTAATCCGGGCGGTTTTATCGAGGGGATCAATTATAAAAACCTGATTGATGCGGAGCCTCATGG
>DKQZ01000009.1:5029-6183 GCA_002471975.1 Dialister sp. UBA7295
CTCCGTTATGGGAAGGGGGTCCCGGATTACAGTCAGTCCACAGAAGTTATGGTCAGGCTTTTCATTCCAAATGCTCTTCCGGATAAATCTTTTATTTCCATGCTTACTGCGGAGGAAAAGAAACGTCATCACGATTTTTCTGTTTATGCTTTAGTGGTTTTAAATTATCTTATAAGGCAGCACCGGGTACAGTTGGAGGAAATCAGGGACAGCTTTGCTATTGAAGAAAGCCGGCTAAAGGTAATTATGGAGAATCTGGTTGAATATGGCATTGTGGAAGCGATAGGAAATGGAAAAAACCGATCTTATATTTTAAGCGCTCATGTATATAAGGCACAGGGAGATTTACCTGGTTATATCCATCAGGCAGGTATTGATCGTATCCGTTACCCGGCATTGATTTTACAATTCCTGGATCGGGAAAAAGAAATATCTCGGCAGGATGTAGTAAAACTTCTTCATGTTACTCCTGCTGCAGCTTATCATCTACTGCAATCTCTGAAAAATGAAGGGAGAATTCACCTGAAAGGGAAGGGACGGTCTGCTAAATATATAAAATCGGGATCATGAATTAAATGGAAAACAGGAATGAGATACCCGGGGACTATAAGCTCTCCGGGATTTTTATTGTATATCTATGAAAGATATTTGTGTAAAGATTTGTCCGCATTTGCTTTTGGGTTGACAGGGATGAAAATGGTTTCGGCATGTTCCCTCCCACCGCTTCGCGGAGCCCTCCTATCGAGGAGGGCCTGACGTCGGTCGTGGCTTACGTTTGAGTCAATTGCGAAAAGGCTCCCCCCTGGGGGAGCTGGCTGCGCTAGCAGACTGAGGGGGGAGGAATGAAATTGGCTTGCATGGGAGTTCCGAGTTCCGAGTGAAACATCAGCCTTCGGCAAATTCCCGTCGCTCCCCTCTCACCGCTTCGCGGTGTTCCCCGGGGAGAGCCTGCCGCAGGGCAGGGCTGACTTTTTAGTCTGTTTCGTCAGTTAGCTTCATATGTGCGGTGTGAGATAGATGAACTTACCCGGCCGCTCCGCGGCCACCCTTTCAGCACTCGAAAGGGTGGGGACCGGTAGTATGCTTTGCGTTTTCTTCATTTTCGACTTGAATGTGTAGTGCCGGGAAACATCAATCATCCCATCCGTCAGCTT